>CAZRDD010000598.1:0-3297 GCA_964598675.1 uncultured Parafilimonas sp. | reverse complement strand
GCCGTGGCTGCCGGTTGAACCGATAAATAATGTTGCCACAAACATGCGCCGGCCATCCACATCACCATTGTTAATAGCATTTTTTAAAGCCACATCAATAAAAGCAGAAGAGCCAACATCTCTAACCGTTGTAAACCCGGCCATTAATGTGCGTTTTGCATATATATGGGCGGTAATTGCATAATCAATTGGCGTTTTACGAAAAATATCATCATAATAATTGGCACCAGGCTGGGCAGTTATGTGCGTATGGCAATCAATTAAACCCGGCAGCAGTGTTTGGTTGGAGAGATCAATAACAACCGCGCTGTCTGGTATTGGCAAATTTTTGCCCACGGCCTGTATTGTATCGCCCGCAACCAGTATCATCACATTCTCGCTTACTGTACCTTCCTCTGTATTAATCAGTTTACCCGCTTTAATTACCACGGGCTTTTGCGCAAAACCCACAGCAACAAAACAGGTTATATACAGCATACTGAGGAATACGCTCCTGGCATTTGGCATAAAATTGATTTTACTTGCGAAATTAAACGATGGTAAGGTAAAAAACAGGAGAAGCGGCCTGCCCCAAAAAATAAAAGCCCTCTTTTAAAGGAAGGCTTCTACATACCGGGGATATAATCCAAAACACTATTGTCTTAAAAAAATTTACTGAAATAAACTTATTGCTTTATCAAGCTGCGGGTCATCTACATAATTATTGGGCAAAAAAACATCGCTTTTTTTAACTTTTATATCATAATCTGGCGGAAACCCTTTTCCTTCATATATGTTACCATTAATATACTTAAACTGTGTTGATGAGGTGTATGCATTACCATAATAGGTAGTGGCCCCTGTTTGTATGTTGGTATAAACATTACCAAAATTAAACGAGCCACCACTGAATACGGAATTATCTGTAAGCGGACCGTTTGCGCCCCATGTAGTATCGCCCACCACCTTTGTACCAGTCAATTGCTTAAGTGCCATGGTAGTAAGCTCTGCCATGCTTACAGATTCGCCATCGGCCAAAACCACAATAGGCTTGCTAAATGCTGTAGCCCCGGCGGTAGGTGTTACAATGGCGGGTGCCCAGGGGGAATAATCCAGCCTTCCGGTACCACTTTTTGAACGGGTATAACCTACCTGCAAAGGGCTTGAAATAAGGCTGCCTACCAAAAAGTTTAAATCACTTATACTACCGCCGCCATTACCACGTACATCTATAATAAGCCCGGTTGTTGTGGAACTTTTGACTTTTGCAAAAAAGGAATCCAACACTGCTTTAACTTTTGCTGACCCGCTCTTGTACTCCGAAACAAGCTCAAAGCTGCTAAAGGCCAGGTAAACAATATTGGTATTGCTAATGTTACCTGTAATGGCATAAAAATTAGCATAGGCACTTGTTGTATCTACGCCAACAACTTTGTTCTCCAGGTACAGTGAGTCAATTAAGCTGGTATAATAAAACTTACCATCGGCACTGGGGCTGTATGGGGCCGTACCAAAAAGATTCTCAACAAAAGCAGGGTTTTTCAGCTTCCTGTCGTGCGCTGGTTGTATATACCCCCCGTTAGGAAATAATGTGTAATGCGAGTCAGTTAAACCATCAACCATTGCTGTAAAATAATTGGTGGCAGTTACATTATCGGCAGAGTCGTATAAATTAAGGGATGCAAACTTTGGTGAATATACTGCGTGCATATTATCCCAATTGGTAGTGTCTACACTCCAAAATACATAGTTATTATTCATGTTGGTCCAAAAATCTTCAAACACCTGGCTAAAATTACCAGTGGTGGTGGTGCCGGTTTGGTTAGAGGCTGTAATGTCTTTGTGGCATGATGATATTAACAGGCATGCAATAAAACCGGGTACAGCAAACAATTTATGTGGTAATGCACTATTTAGTATTTTCTTCATAACAGTAATATTATTTCTAAGCAAGTATGTTTTAAAATATGGCTGTAATTAATAGAGGCCCCCACCGCCACCGCCTAAAGAATATAAAAACCCAATACTAAACACATAGGTTTGGTTATACTTTGGCACCAAACCAAGCTGGTACTTTTTCTGTATGTCGGTAAGCCCATTATAATAAGTGGCTTCCCCATACAGCTTAATGGTTTCATTAAGCTGGTAACTTAAGCCTGCACCTGCCAGTACTCCCAACTCAAGCCTTCTATCTTTAGTAGTGTTAAGTGTATATTTTTCATCGTACTCGTAAGGGGTAAATTCATCAAACACGCTGTTAGGCTGCGCGCTGCCGGTTGAATTTGTATACGCTGGCTGGTTAAGTATATTGGGCATGCGGCCTTTTATATGAGACGAAAGCCAATAGCCTGCGTAACCACCCAGGTTAACATAGCCCCTTATACTTTCGCCACCAAACGAAAACTGGGCCATTACAGGCAACTGCAAATACGCATTGGTATTATTTTGATAAACCCCCTGGTAAAAACCTGTACGCTGCATCTGGCTGTTTTTTTGCATATAACCGGGGTTTGCTTTTATTGAAAACCAATCTTCAATTTGATAAACCACCGGCACACTTACATTAAAACCATACAGCGGGTTGTATTGGGTAGATACAAGGTTTGACACATTGGTAAGCAGGTAATTTTTATTGCCGCCTGCTTCAAACCCAATGGAAAACTGCGCCGTTGCCGAAAACATAAAAAAACATACCAGTACAGGTAAAAGAGCAGTTGAATGTTTTAGTTGTTTATTCATTAATAATTATTTTTAAAAGTGCACTGCAAACATGTTTAATAAAACGCTTTTTATCTAATTAAGGGTTACCCAAAACAACTGGTTTAGAAAACAATTAACAAACAGCTTAACCATACCTAGCGTTAACGGTTATGATAATTATAACGTACCTGTTTTGCAATAGGTATGTTAGCAAGAGCTTTTATAGATAAAATGCATCTTTTTATAGACAAACGAAATAGCTTAAAAAAAAGATTTACTGTTTTATGTAATGCATTAAAGCAGTAACGCTGCTCATCCAGCGTTACTGCTTTATTTTTAAACAATCAGCTCAGTTATTTGCTTAATTATACCCAAAATCAAGCGGGAACATTAATTTAAACGAAATATTGCGGCCCATGTTATATATACCGTGGTATGGCCTTGGGTCAGTTGGGTAAGGCTCAAAATATTTAAGCCTGCTAAGGTGGTCCTGGTAAGCAACATCAAAAAGGTTACTGCCAAGCACATACACATCAACAATTTTTTTACCTTTTTTATTGGTAAACCCTGCACCAACACCGCCATTTACCAGGGTATAGCCAGGGGTAGCCGTTTCGG
>CAZRDD010000597.1:0-3311 GCA_964598675.1 uncultured Parafilimonas sp. | reverse complement strand
CTGTGTTCATAACGGTTACACTTATTTTGTGTCAACCTATTTCAGGACGAGGCACAAGTGCAATAAAAAAAGGGCGGTGCATCAGCAATATCGCCACTTTTTTATGCAGCAGCGCCTGTCGCTTTTTGCTTTTTCCTTTCATAATCAATCCTGTTTTTTTTGTACCAGGTAAGCCACTCTTCGCTTTTGCAGGCACACATTAAAATTTTAAGTTTTATTTAAACATTCTCAAACCGTAACGATGTACGCACCGTACATAACCAGCCGGCCATTAACAAAGCCGGCGTTAAAAACCTATAAACTTGTAATTTTATGCGAGCAAAAATTTTACATTTTAAAGCATGGAGGCTATGCCTGGTAGCACCACTGCTTGCCCTGGCCACTGTTACGGTGCAGGCCTCATCGCACCGTGAGGCTCCCCTCATTTCAAATGACCCTCTGGCCGACAACACCGACCTTTATGCCTTCAGGAGCCCTGATGATAACAACACTGTTACCATCATTGCCAATTACATCCCTTTTGAATTGCCGGAAGGCGGGCCCAATTATTACACATTTGGCAGCGATGTGCGTTACGAAATTCACATTAAAAACAAGGCCACTACCGCAGGCGACGACATTACTTACCGCTTTACCTTCAGCCATGTGTATGAAGACAGTTCTACCTTTTTTAACATCAGGCTGGGTAAGCAAAACTTAAAAACCACTTACACCTGCGAGAAGAGTGTAGGCGGTGGCCCGTTTGTTGCCATTGTTGTAAATGGTGTTGTACCTCCGCCCAATATTGGGCCACGGTCAATTGACAATAATGTGGTGGGCTTAGGCAAAGATTACGGCACCATTATGAGTTCGGCCATTGCTACCTCAATCACTGGTGAAAAAGTTTTCTGCGGGCCGGTGGACGACCCGTTTTTTGTTGACTTAGCCGGTGCCTTTGATGTGGGCAGTTTCAGGCCACAGGGTAACAATACCAACCCCACCAAGGATGGCTTATCCCGTTTTAACGTACATTCTATAGCCCTTAAAATACCAATAAGCCTTTTACAAAAAGATGGCAAAAGCGTTTCCGCCGCATCAACCATACTTGACCCTGATTTTGTAATAGGTGTTTGGGCCAGTGCCAGCCGCAAGCAAATTAAAACCCTTAACAGCGATGGCAGTAGTACCGCCAGCGGTAACTGGGTACAGGTAAGCCGTTTGGGCATGCCGCTTACCAACGAAGCCGTAATACCTGTTGGTAAAAAAGACCTTTGGAATACACAAACACCTTACGACAGTAAGGACCTTGCATTTGCACCCTATTTCTCAAACCCCGAGCTGGCGTTGTATATGGATGACTCACAATTTGGCGGGGCTGTGCCTTCGTTAAATGCGTTACGCATTCAAAAACATGCACTCAATGCATTTGATTTCCGCAATGGCAAAAAAGGGTTGTATGGCCTTAAAGGCTCCGCCGCTGTAGCAGGCACCGCGCTGGATGATGCTATTTTTGGCACCATACTGCTGCCGGACAGCACCAGCCCCCGCGCTGTAGACCTTTTGCCTATATTTTATACCGGTGTGCCAAACCTTAAGCCATACCAGTTGGCCACAGGCAAAAATGGCAACCCGCTTGCCGCAGGCAAACCATTCATCAATAACTTTTTACCAACCCTTGGGGATATGCTGCGCCTTAATATGGCTGTACCGGTAACACCCCGCAACAGTGCCGATTTCAGCAGCCTGGGCATAGTTAAAGCAGCCGTACTGGGCCTTACCGATGCAAGGTTTAATGCCAATGCAAACCTGCAGTTTATACCAAACATGGATGGCTTCCCCAACGGCCGCAGGCTGGAGGATGATGTAACCACCATTGAGTTGCAGGCGGTATCTGGTGTGGCACTTGCTGCCATTGGTTTGTGGTATGATGATTACAACCCCGGCACCAGCGCCAGCCCGGTAACCACCAACCTGGTGAACGTGCTTTCATTTAGTGCAGGTCCAACCCAGAACGATACCACTTTCAAAGCCTCTTTCCCTTATGAGCAATCACCGTGGAGAGGGTACGACCATACTATACAACCAAGGTTCTAACTAAATAAAAACTAATTTTATGAAAAGAGTGTTGAAAACGTTTTTAGCGGCTTTGGTTTGTTTAGCCTTTAATCAAACGGCCGTTTTAGCATCATCGCACCGCGAGGCACCACTGATTTCTAACGACCCGCTGGCAGATAATACCGACCTGTATGCATTTAGAAGCCCTGTTGATAACAACAAGGTGGTTTTAATAGCCAATTATATTCCCTTTGAACACCCAGCCGGTGGCCCAAACTGGTACACCTTTGGGGAGAATATACGCTACGAAATACATGTTAAAAACAATGCTGCCACCACCACGGATGATATTACCTATCGTTTTACTTTTAAACATATAAACGAGGATGGTACTACCTTTTTTAACATAAGGCTCGGCAAGCAGAATATTAAAGCCACCTACACGCTGGAACGCAGCATTGATGGTGGTGCCAGCTTTCAAACTATCGTGTCAAATGGAGTTGTTCCTCCACCAAACATAGGGCCCAGGTCAATTGAAAACGCCACACTGGGTGTTGGTGCCGCCAGCTATGATGATTTGATGAACAAGGCAATAGCCACAGCCTCTACAGGCGAAAGGGTGTATTGCGGCCCTGCCGATGACCCCTTTTTTGTTGACCTGGGCGGCGCTTTTGATGTAGGCGGCTTCAGGAAAAACGGGAGAGATGGCCTGGCAAAATTCAATTGCCACAGTATTGTTGTAGAAGTACCCATTTCTACCCTGCAGAAAGACCATAAAACAGTGGCACAGGCAGCCAACATACTTGACCCCAATTTTGTAATTGGTGTGTATGCAAGTGCCAGCCGCAGGCAGATAACTACTTTAGATTCAAGCACCGGTACTTCCGGTACGGTAGGTGGCAACTGGGTGCAGGTTTCGCGCCTGGGCATGCCATTAACAAACGAGGCGGTTATACCAGTAGGTTACAAGGATAAATGGAATGCTTCATCCCCCGGCAATGACCTTGATTTTGCCAAATTTTTCAAAAATCCCGAGCTTTCATTGTACATGGACGATTCGCAGTTTGGCGGTGCCGTACCCGGCCTTGCATCACTGCGTGTACAGTCTAATTCACTCGGTGCCTTCGATTTTCGCAATGGCAAAAAAGGGCTGTATGGCTTAAAAGGTTCTTCGGCTGTGGCAGGTACTGCGCTGGATGATGCTATTTTTGGTAACATACTGTTGCCAGATAGTGTTAGCCCTCGTGCTGTAGATATTTTGCCTATTTTTTATACAG
>CAZRDD010000596.1:0-3315 GCA_964598675.1 uncultured Parafilimonas sp. | reverse complement strand
AAAAAAATAAGTTTAACCTGCTAAACGGCACATTTACTAGCAACGATGCCAAAGAAATTATGGCAACGCTCTTTAATGATAAAATACGTTTTCAACGCCTGAGAAACTTTAGCCACGAAGAAAGGTTTGGAGTGCCAGACCCCCTCGCTGCCGAACGTGTGCCCCTGTTAAAGCAAGCGCTGGAAGATATTTTAGCCCTGCTTAAACAGCACGATGCAGATGCCCGCTTTGAAATACATGCAGATATTAAAATAACTCCCGTTAAAAGTTAATAAGCACCGGGGTGATAAACACCGGCTTCATTTTCATACACCCGGAGACTGGGTAAAGGTGGAGGGGGGGCAATACAGGCGGCATCCAACTACGTATCACAAGGATATTTTCTCTACCGCTAAAACCAGCTCCCCTCCTGCTTTTAAATAAGCACGAATGGCATATACCTATCAAAGCCGCACAGCATAATACGGCTAAGGCAGGTTCATCAATTTTTTATACCTGGCCGCCCAAAAAGCAGCAGTATCAAAGTCATCTATACCATTGTTTTTGCCGGGTGTTATACTTTCAACAGGTTTGCTGTTACCTTCTTTGTACAAGTCAAGGGCTGTGATTGGCATATTTTCTTCCTGCGGTTCATATTCAATGTTTAGGGTTGCAATATCAATGCGTTTTGCATTTTTGAAAGTAAATAAGTTAGAATGAACAGGGCTATGCATCAGTTTTCCAAACTCATTTTCGCAAAATATATGATTAGCCGAATCTACTACCGACCAACCTTTACCAATATTGCAATTTACTGTATCGCAAAACTCATTTTTAAGAGTGTCAAAAAAATGCACTTCGCCAAACCATTTCCAATAAAAAATCAAATCCTTGTATCCGTCCCCATCCAGGTCCCGGGATATATCATAGCCGTTATGGTTACCTAACACCTCAAACGCCATGGTCCTTAACCATGCGCCTTCCTTGTATTTTTCCACAACACCGTCATATAATGTATCGTGGTGTACAATTCTAAAACTACAGTTGTGTACAGTGAATGTATCAACATAGCCATCCCCACCATTCTTACTCATGGTAGTATCGTAATACGGAAGAGATGAATAATGCGATGTATCAATTGAATACTTTATAAACGTATCGGTTTCTGCTTTAACTGTGTTTTGTACTACACTTGAATCGCTTTTACTAATAATAACCTTTGGCTTTTTGCCGGAGTTGCATGAAATAAATACACTTAATATGGCGCTAAAAAAAACAAACTTCAATGTGTGCATAAAAGGCCTTTATGGGTGGGTTGTTACAAGCGTAAAGCTAAGTAAATTTAATAATGCTTAAATAAACAGCCCCAGGTTTTATACAAAAAAAACAGCCCCAGGCAAGGTATAAACCATTACCGGGGGCTATGTTTTATTTAGGTGATGTTACTTAACGCTATCACTCACACCTGCTCTTAATATGCTTTTATTCCCCGGCCAATACCAATTCAAAATTTGCAGGGGTTAAAATAATGGCAGATTTAAAAGGGTTATGCGCTAACAAATCTTTGTCGCCAGTAACCAAAAAATCTGCTTTAGAAAAGTCAATTAAATCTAACAGAAAATTATCCTTTGGGTCCCTGTTTATAAAATGTACAGGAGTAATCTCAACCTTTTCAGCAATAGTGTCCAATAATTCAATTAACTCTGTAACACTTTCTTTGGGAAAATACTTTTGCAACCTTTCCCTACCTGTTACCTGTATTATTTCTTCCAAAAGTTGCGCTGTGGTTATAATGGTAATCTGTCCGTTGGAAATATACCTTTTAATAACAGATAAGCGCTTGCCAATTAGAAAGCTTATCCAAATATTTGTGTCGAAAATTACCTTAATGTTTTTTGCGCTCATATAGCTGCTGCCTTACTATTTCCACTTCTTCATTTATAGTATCCAGGCTCAGTTCATCTGTGCGAAAGTTTTTTAAAAGCCCTGTTAACCTGTTTTCAATGCCTTCTTTTTCAAGCTCCCTGGCTAACATTACTTTCTCGTCAGCGGGCAATTGCTTCACCAACGAAAGAACCTGCTCAAAGGTTATATCAACTTGTAACGCAGTTCTCATTATTCATCTTTTGCCAAATTTACTAAAAATTGGCTATGCTCAAACATATTCTGGCGATGGGGCTATTGACAACTTATGATATTTTCTTCAAAATTTAGTCCTGCAATATTTTTTTATGGAATTACTTTAATCCAAAACAACAATCATTGCTGTTTTCTTCTTCAAACATTTAAAAACTATAGCCCTCTTTTAAACACAACAATCCCCCGGCAACTTGTATCATTACCGGGGGATTATCATACATGTATCTTCTTCACTCACACCTGCTTATTCAGCATGCCAGGTGTTGTTGTTTTTATTAACGTCGGGGTATAATTTATCCGGGTCAATCGTAACTTTTTGCAGGCTTTCGGTGGAGTTATACCTAAACTTCCAGGTGCCGCCGCTGTGCCAAACTTCTACGGGCAGTTGTACACGGCCTTTTTTGCCACTTGCTTCGGTAACCTCTACAGTTACAGGCATAGGCAGTTTTTCAAGGCTGGCAATGGTTATGATGCTGCCCTTTGTGGGGTCGTTTTGTACATACGCCACATCGGTAACGGCAAAGTCAATTTTCCAGTTGTATAAAAACCAGCCACGCCAAAACCAGTCAAGGGTTTCGCCGCTGTAGTTTTCTATGCAATGAAAAAAGTCGTAAGGCGTTGGGTGCTTAAAGGCCCACTGGTGGGTGTAATAGCTAAAAGCGCTGTCAAAACGGCCGGGGCCGAGGATGCTTTCCCTTAACAGGGTTAAGCCAAGCCCTGGTTTAAAGTAAGCCACAATACCAAGGTTACGCTGCTGGGTAACATCTGGTATGGTGGAGATACCATCTGCACTGTCGTTATAAAAAGCCCTGGCAAAACCCTGCCTGTTAGGCGCTTTCTTATCTGCATATTCACCATTGTTAAAATCCCTGTCGGCCATGGTGTTGATGAAGGTGTTAAAGCCCTCGTCCATCCACGGGTATTTACGCTCGTTGCTGCCCACAATCATGGGGAACCAGTTGTGGCCAAACTCGTGCGAGGTAACGCCCCACAAGCCGCCTTTTTTTGCACGTGAGCCACAAAAAACAATACCGGGGTATTCCATACCGCCTACAATACCGGCCACGTTGGTAGCCACGGGGTAGCTAAACTCGTACAGGTATTTTGAGTAAAACTCAATAGCGCCTTTTACATACTCTGTTGAACGGCTCCAGTCACTGTCGCCAGCGCTTTCTACGGGGTAAACAGAAGCTGCAA
>CAZRDD010000595.1:0-3319 GCA_964598675.1 uncultured Parafilimonas sp. | reverse complement strand
ATCAACACAACGAACCTTGCCTTTATGCTTTTTAGCATTTTTAAAGAAACCGCATGTTCAATAAAATATAATCAGTTAAAATTTGTAGCAGGGTATTAAAGATTGCTATAAAGATTATGTTTATTAAAATGGTGAAAATACATTGCTTTGTAAGTTTTCTACAGGTTGTAAGGGCTGCAAAATCCTTAACTGTAAACAATTTTAAGCTTGTTGCAATAAATTGGTTTTCTCTTAGAAAATTTTTAACCAACCCTTTCAAAACATCAATGGCAGTCCTGCTGTTACAATATGTTTTGCTTTGCGCAGCAATTATTTGTGCTTTGCTTTGCATTTTTCCTGCTCGGCAACCAGTTCTTCTTTATTGTACCATATTCTGTATTTTTTGGGCGAAACCCTGTTTATAAATGCGATTACGCCTGCAAGCTTATCAGTATAATAATTTTCAAGCGTAGACTGTTTTTCTGCACCAGTCCATTCAAAGTCAAAACTAACAATTAAGCCATCTATTATGCAGCGGTTCCAGTAGTATTCTTTTATGGTATCAGTAAGTAGTTTTTTTCCTAATGAATCCAGCATCGCCCGTTCGCTTTTGGTGAAGCGTTTTTTAAAAACCTTTTTATCTTCTGGATAATTTCTTGCAATGTAAATAAAATCGTACGACCCTTCTTTAATAAGCAGGGAATTTTGGGTTACCTCATACGTAGCCCTGTACCATTCAGCTTTATCAACCTGCGAAACCCAAAACCTGAATGGCCCCTGGTATGGGTGTTTGGCAAGCGAATCTTTTATTCTTGCTTTTTCAATATTCCAAACTGAATCTCTGTAAATAACCGCTTTCGTTAATGCATTTGCAAAATCATCTGTTTTCTTTTTCTCCAGTGAGTCTGCTTTATTCCGCATCAACTGGTAGGCAGCAAAGCCAGTTTCTGCAACAGATATGTTGTTAAGGATGATAAGCTGTTTTGTATGAGGTTTTTTAGCAATTAATTTTAGTGAGCAATTAATAGTAACGCTGCCGTTATGCCTGTGTATATTCAGCCACCCTTTTAAGTATTTTTTACCATCGCCACCATTATTGTTTACTACATGTATACCTTTAGTTTTTTCGGTAACCAGCGGCAGCATAATACTGTCATCAAACCGGGGCAGTTGTAACACTACCTGTACCGAGCCGCTAATATCGTGCCCTTCTGCAACGCCATAAACTTCGCTGGCATTCATTTCCATAACAAGCATATTGCTGTTTGGGTTTGGGGCCAAATCCCATTTCATTACCCAGCCATTGGTATATTCTGTATTATAGCCAGTACCCTCAATAAAACAAAAATTAGTTAAAGGTATTTGAAAGAATGTATTGCGCTTTTCGTACCTGGTTAAAAAAGCCTTTGCAGTATCCTGTGCTTTTCCCGCTGTTGGTAATAATAACAGTAATACTATTGTGAGTTTTATAGTGTTTATCATAAAGGTGTACAAAGCGTTTTTTAAAGGTTTACTATTTAGGGTGCTATATGTTATAAAGCCTGCGCAAAGCTTACTGTTTGCGCAGGCTCATTAACGGGTAAGCAGCTTAACTCATCCAGTTTACCCCTGCTTCGGGGTTCCATTTAACGGTGGTTTTCTTCAGCTTGGTCCAAAATTCAATGGAGCTTTTGCCGGTAATATCGCCCACGCCAAAACGGCTGTCGTTCCAGCCGCCAAAACTAAACGGCTCGCGGGGTACGGGCACGCCAATGTTAACGCCAATCATGCCAGCGCCAGCCCTTTCGGCCACATAGCGGGCCACGCCGCCGCTTTGGGTAAATACACTGGCGGCGTTTCCGTAGGGGTTGGCGTTTTCAATAGCCAGGGCCTCATCCACCGTTTGGCTGCGTATAATGGCCAGTACGGGCCCAAAAATCTCCTCGCGGGCAATAGCCATATCGGGCGTAACATGGTCAATAATGGTGGGGCCAACATAGTAACCGCCTTCGTGGCCGGGTACGGTGGCGTTACGGCCATCCAGCAGCACTTTGGCGCCCTGCTGTTCGGCCTCGGTAATATAGCGCTCAATACGCTGCTGCGCCTGCCTGGTAATAACGGCACCCAGGTTTTTGCCCGGTACAATTTTAGCCGCTTCCTGCACCAGGGCAGCAATAATATGGTCAACACTGCCCACCGCCACCATGGCCGATGCGGCCATGCAGCGCTGCCCCGCGCAACCGCTCATGCTGGCGGTAATGTTGCCCGCCGTCATGGCAGGGTTGGCATCGGGCATTACCAGCAGGTGGTTTTTAGCACCGCCCAATGCAAGGCAGCGTTTAAAATGGCCGGTGCTGGCGGCGTATACAATTTTGGCCACTTTGGTACTGCCCACAAACGATACCGCTTCAATACCGGGGTGGGCGCAAATGGCCTCCACAATGCCGCGGTCGCCGTTAACAATGTTAAACACCCCATCGGGCAGGCCCGCCTCTTTAAGCAGGGCCGCAATGCGCACCAGGGTAAGCGGCACCGCTTCGGATGGCTTTATAATCATTGTGTTGCCCAAGGCAAGCGCGTTGGGTATCGTCCAGTTAGGCACCATTGCCGGAAAATTAAACGGCACAATACTGGCCACCACGCCTACGGGTACTTTTTCGGTGCGGCACTCAACACCACGGCTTACTTCCATCACCTCGCCCTGCACCAGTTGCGGCAGGCTGCAGGCAAACTCGGTAAGCTCTATGGCTTTTTCAATTTCGGCTTTGGCTTCATCGTAGGTTTTACCGTTTTCGGTTTGTATCAACAGGCTAAGCTCATCAATATGTTTTTCCAGCAGGAATTTGTAGCGGAAGAACACCTGCACACGCTCCTTTACCGGTACCTTGCTCCAGTGCTGGAAAGCTTTGCTGGCAGCGGTTACAGCGGCATCAAGGTGGGCAGGGGTTGACATCAGCAGCCTTGCAATTACCTCTCCGTTTAAAGGGCTTTCAACATCAATATAACGTGCATCGGGCAGGGCCTCCGTCCATTGGCCGCCTGTAAAATTAGTAATGGTACCGTAGCGTAGTGGTTGCATAACAATCAGTTTTATAAAACGGAGCTAAATGTAGGGATAAATACGAAGAAGTCCATGGTCCATGGCCGATAGTCCATAGGGAAGCAGGGGAGGAAGTCCATGGTCCATGGTTCATAGTCCATAGGGAAGCAGGGGAGGAAGTCCATGGTCCATGGCCGATAGTCCATAGGAAAGCAGGGGAGAAGTTCATGGTTCGTGGTTCATGGGGAAGCAGGGGAGGGGGTCCCTCGTCGATGGTCCAGAGGGGGATGATCTCGGTGTCAATCCCGGTGGACCCAACGC
>CAZRDD010000594.1:0-3322 GCA_964598675.1 uncultured Parafilimonas sp. | reverse complement strand
GTTATAATCTCTTCTTTGTATTTGTACGGGCAACATGGTTTGAAACAGTTGTATTACCAGTTTGGCCACCGATGGCGATAAAGGGCTGCCTCCTTTATACGTATCGTTAAGTGCCTGCAAAATAAGCTCCGGAGAGGAGTTTTTAAGCAGGTAGCCGGAGCCACCGGCACACAATGCCTGGAAGATGCGCTCCTTATCCTCAAAAACAGTGAGTATCAATATTTTCATATTGGGAAACTCAGTTTTAATCAGGCGGGTGGTATCAATGCCGTTCATTACAGGCATCTCAATATCCATAATAATAACATCAGGATTTATTTTACGCACATTGCTAAGCGCCTGCCTGGTATCGGGGTAGGCGGCTACACATTCAAAACTTTCGGAGGTGTTTACAAGAAAGTATAACGAGTCCCGTAAATGGCTGTTGTCTTCAAAAATAATCACCGTTTTTTTAGGGGCATCATTCATATAGCAAAATGACGTTATTTATGTAATATTTATACTACCGATTATTAGGTATAGGTATTACGGCTTTAACCAGTGTACCGTTGCCCGGGCTTGATGCAACGGTGCAGTCGCCGCCGCTTGCCCTGGCCCGTTGTATCATAGTATCAAGGCCATTGCCGTTGGTTTTTTCGGTGAGGGTGAACCCTTTTCCGTTATCATTAATTATTAACGTTAAGCAGTTGTTTGCAACGGTTAAATCAAGCGCTATGCGGGTGGCTGCTGCATATTTCAAAGCATTGTTCATGGCCTCTTTAATAATCAAAAAAATATTCTTACGCAACTCCATACTAAAATGGTAGTGTTCAATATTTTTATCAATGTTTGTATGTATGGCCACCGGGGTAATTTCCTGCAGGCGGCTGGTGTAGTTTTCTATCCGTTCGCGCAGGCTGTCGCCCTCATCGTACCTGGGGTTCATCGTCCATACAATATCGCCCATACGCTCAATCATCTCTTTGGCATTGCTGTTTATTTTTTCAAGCAGTTTATTGCGCATGCCTTCATCCTCTTTGTTTTGTGCGGCCAAATTGCTTAGCAATAATATGCTGCTAAGGCTGCTGCCAATATCATCGTGCAGGTCGCTGGATAGCTGGTTGCGCATTTCTACTTCGCCCAGCTTTTGTTTTATATTTCTGCGGTTCCATAGTATAAGTGCGGTAAAAATGCCAAGCAAAGTAAAGCTGGCTATAAACAGTGTAATAATGTGCTGCCTGCTAATTTGTTGCTGGTCCAGCTCTTTTTGTGTGTTTAACAGTTTTATGGTAGCATCTTTTTTATCGGCTTCATATTTTGCAAACATTGCCGCTATGTTGTTGCGGTTGTCTTTAGCGGTAAGCGAGTCGTTGTAAATGGCTGCTGAATCAAGATACCCGTAGGCTGTTTTGTAGTCGCCTGTTTTTTGATAAATGGAACTAAGGCTCGTGTATATCTCATACATTTCGGCAGTATCCTTTATGTTGTTAAAAAAACGCAGCGCTTCATGCAGGTTTTGCGCGGCGGAGGGGTAGTTTTTAGTAAGCACCAATGTAGCGCCGATGTTTATTTTTTCAAAAAAAACATCGGTGGTATCCTGCATTTTTTTAAAATAATCCTGGGCTTTTGTAAAGTAAAAAAGCGCCGAATCAACCCACGGTTTGGTGTTTTTTTCGCCGCATAAAGAATAGAATGCGGTGCCCAGGTTTTCCGCAGAATAAGCCAGGTTTGCCATGTTGGGCAGCAGTTGCGATATTTTATACTCCTTGCGGTAAAAATACAGGGCCGAATCGTATTTTTTTTCTGCCCAAAATACAGAGCCGTAGGCTGACATGGCATCGCTCAGGTAAGCACTGTCGTGTATTTTTTCAAAGGTGGCTATGGCCGATGACAGGTATTGCTTGGCCAGTGGCAATAATTTTTTTTGACGGTAAATTCCACCAATCTCTTTATCAATATAGGCTGCATACCGCTCGTCCTTAATATCTTCAAATATCTTTTTGGCGGGTATCAGCACCTCAAAAGCATGGGTATAATCCCTGGACGAAATATAAACGCTGCCAATGTTTTTAAGCACCTTGCCTTCTTCCCGCAAATTTTTTAACTGGTGAAAGATACTTGCCGATTGCTTTAAATAATTGATGGAAGAGTCGTTTTTGCCCGCCCTGAAATACGTCCAGCCAATGGATTGCAGGCAACTGGCCTGCGCCGCTTTGTTGCCGCTTTGTTTGCCAAGTGCAAGCCCCTGCCAGGCAAGCTGTAATGCAGAGTCGGGGTTGTTTGCTGATAATGCATACGCCAAACCAGCCAGTGCTTTTGATTTGCCCGAATCGGTTTTAGCCTGTTTAACAAGGCTGTACAGGGAGTCTATTTTCTGGCCGGTGCATACCCGGCAAAGCATTATGGTAATCAGCAGCAGCGTTATACTTTTCATGTAACAGGCACAGGTAAGCGGGTGATGGTAAATAAGCAGAAATATATATAAAGTATTTAACACTGCAATGGGTTTTTAACAAATAGCCATTTGGCGTAAAATTTTACAAAAGCCATCATTTGTACAAATAAGCTATTTTTGCCGCAATCAATTTAAAAATTGCTTTATGTCATACAACTTACTAAAGGGTAAAAAGGGTATTATTTTTGGTGCGCTGGATGAAAAATCAATTGCCTGGAAAACGGCTTTGCGTTGCCACGAAGAAGGTGCGCAACTGGTATTAACCAATGCGCCCGTTGCCCTGCGCATGGGTGAAATTAACAAACTGGCCGAACTGGTAAACGCACCGGTTATTGGGGCAGATGTTACCAATATGGATGATCTTAAAAAGCTTATAGAAGGTGCCGTTGAGCATTTTGGTGGTAAAATAGATTTCATTTTGCACTCCGTAGGCATGAGCCTTAATGTACGTAAAGGCAAACACTATACTGATATTGATTATGGCTTTAACCAGAAAACAATGGATATTTCGGCCATCAGCCTGCATAAAGTATTAAAAACCGCCTGGGATTTAGATGCTATCAGCGAGTGGGGCAGCGTGGTGGCACTTACCTATATTGCCGCCCAGCGCGTTTTTCCTGATTACAACGAAATGGCCGATGCCAAATCGCTGCTGGAAAGCATCGCCCGCAGCTTTGGTTATTTTTATGGCGAAAAGAAAAAAGTTAGGATAAACACCGTTTCTCAATCGCCTACACGCACTACTGCTGGCAGCGGTGTTAAAGGGTTTGACGGGTTTATTACTTATGCTGACAAGATGAGCCCCCTGGGCAATGCTTCTGCCGATGATTGCGCCAGCTACTGCGTTACCCTTTTCAGCGACCTTACCCGTTATGTAACCATGCAGAA
>CAZRDD010000593.1:0-3350 GCA_964598675.1 uncultured Parafilimonas sp. | reverse complement strand
ACAAGTCTCTAAAAGTAAAGTATTTAATTAATACTCAGGCAACTGATGCAGTGCGTATTTGGACTGTTACAAACAATTCTATTACTTATACAAATAGCGATTATAACACTAATATACCTGTGTCAACAGCTACTTACGCAGATGGCAAATTGTTTAAAACTGTTAGTATTGATGAGCACGGCAATGCTACGGTGGAATACAAGGATAGTGAAGGGCTGGTAGTATTAAAAAAAGTACAAAGCGGAAATGTTCCCGCCGATTATAGCGGTTATACTAATTTTTTGTGTACATATTATGTATACGACATTTATAATAATTTACGTTTTGTAATACAGCCTAAGGCTGTAGCATTAATGATAACCTCCGGTAGCTGGGCGCTTACAACAGACATGATTAGTGAATTGAGTTTCAGGTATGAATATGACGGTCGCCAAAGATTGATAGCTAAAAAGATACCGGGGGCTGCGTGGGCATATTTTATTTATGATGCACAGGATAGAATCGTGTTTACCCAGGATGGTAATTTGGGTGCAAAGTACCTTTTTTTGAGTACTTTATATGATGGTCTTGACCGGCCAGTAGAAACTGGTATGCTTAGCTATACCGGCACCCCATTAGCACTACAGGCATGGGTTACAAATAATACTGGTTCTTATGTAAGCACTACCAGTACAACACTGCCAAATCTTACGGTAAGCAGTCGTGTTGCAGGCCAGCCTGAGTATATTGCCAGCACTGGTATTACTTTTCAGCCTGGTTTTTCCAGCGAAACAGGAGCTGTATTTGTAGCGCATATTGATGCGGTTATAGGCAATAATACTGTAATTGCAGATAACCCCATACCCACTGGCAGCGTATTTATACCCTTAACATATACGAGTTACGATGGGTATGCTAATACAGCAAAAACTTACAACAACAGTAACAATAGCAGGCTAGACGCTGGCTCAAACGCTTACCCAGATGCATTGCCTGCCTCCGCCAGTAAAATGATAAGGGGCCTTGTTACCGTTACAAAAGTACGCGTTATTGAAAATCCTGCCGACCTTACCCAGGGGGGGTGGCTTGAAATGGCAATGTTTTATGATGACAAGGGGCGTGCAGTACAGGTACAAAGTAACAATTATAAAGGCGGGCTTGATGTTGCTACCAGTCGTTATAATTTTACTGGCCAGGTAATTTGCAATTATGTTATACACAATAACCCTGCGGGGGGTATTAGTAACCTGCGCATAAAAACCAATAACGAATACGATTTTGAGGGCAGGCTGCTGAATGTTAAAAAAAATATTAACGATGATACCAGTGCAGCAGCGGCTAGTACCACCCAGCGCGTGGTGGCACAATACATATATGATGCGCTGGGCAACCTTAAGGAAAAAAAGATAGGCCAAAAAACCGTGAGTGGTATAGCGCCCTCTGCCACAACGCCCATGGAAGACGACAGCTATGCTTACAACATAAGGGGTTGGTTAAAAGGCACAAACTGGAACTATCCTGCTACAGGTAGTACAACACCCAATGTTAATGCTGCTGCAGGCAAATGGTTTGGGATGGATCTTAGCTACGATTGGGGCTTTGGCGCAAGCCAGTACAATGGCAATATAAGTGGGCAACGATGGATGAATGCAGGCGACAAAGCCGAGCGTAGTTATGGGTACGGGTACGACGCTGCTAACCGGCTGTTGTATGCTGATTTTAACCAAAATTTTAGTGGGTCCTGGCAAAAAAACGACCCCTCTACCGGAGGCAATTTTAAAATTGATTTTAGTATTGCCATGGGTACCTTTACAGGAGGAGTGAGTAATAAAGATGCATACGATGAAAATGGAAATATACTACGGATGCAACAAAACGGGATTGTACTTAACAGCAGCCAGTTGATAGATAATTTAAGCTATTCCTACGAAAAAAATGGTACAAGTAACAAGCTTAGGGCTGTTGCCGATAATGCTACCCCTGCAAATGTCAATTTGGGTGATTTTGTTGACAATAACACGACTGCCGATGATTATGGATACGATATAAACGGTAACCTGATGACCGATCTTAACAAGCGCATGAGCGGTAATACCGGGGTTGATATTCCGGGTGGAGGCGCAATAACATATAACCACCTTAATTTGCCATACACTATTGCTGTTAAAAATGCAGATGGAACTGCTAAAGGTACTATAACATACATATACGATGCTATTGGCAGTAAACTGGAGAAGCGTACTTTGGAAACTCCAGCCTCCGGCAACGGCAATACCGCTTCACAAACTGTTACCAGTTATCTGGGGGCATTTGTTTACCAGAATAATACATTACAGTATTTCGGTATGGAAGAGGGGCGAATACGACCGGTTACTGGCAATGCCTATAATAATAGTACAGGTTTTGCATATGATTATATATTGAAGGATCACTTAGGCAATACCCGCGTGGTACTTACCGATGAACTACAGCAGGATACATACCCCGTAGCTACATTTGAGGCTAATACTCAGGCCCTTAATGTTGAAAAAAGCTATTACAATATACTGGATGCAAATATTGTAGATGAAAGTACGATACCCAACTTTACCAATGCGCCTGGCAACAGTTATAACAATAACAACGGCAACCCGCCCTATAATAATAACCCCAGTGCCAATACCAGTGCCCCCAGCGTGAAGCTTTACAAGCTAAACGGCGCAACTGGTGTAACAAATGGCTTGGGTATAACGCTTAAAGTAATGACGGGCGATGTTGTTAACATTTATGGCAAAAGCTATTGGCATAGTACTGGCATTAACCCCGTGAATACATACAATATAACTAATGCACTAAGTAGCTTTATAAATGCATTTGCAGGTACCGGGGCTGTTTTTGCGGCAGGCAAAGGGGCCACTGGTGCCGCTTTAAACGGTGCTGCCCCTACTACAGTACCCTTAACGGCCTTGTTAAACAATGTACCCAACCCAGGTGGGGCCATACCCAAGGCATATATAAACTGGATATTATTTGATGAGCAGTTTAGGGTGGTGAGCAACGGGTTTGACCCCGTAAGCAGCACTGGTGATTTAGTAAAACCGCACAGCAATGCTGTAAATATAGATAAAGGTGGTTATTTATATGTATATTGCAGTAACGAGAGTAATTACGATGTGTTCTTTGATAATATACAGGTAATACAAACCCGCGGCCCTTTACTGGAAACTGATAATTACTATCCGTTCGGACTTACAATGGCAGGGATAAGCAGCCAAGCGGCGGGCAAATTGGAGAATTTGCACAAGTATAACGGCAAGGAGTTACAACATAAAGAGTGCAGCGACGGCAGCGGGCTGGAATGGACAGAGTACGGGGCGCGAGATTATGATGCG
>CAZRDD010000592.1:0-3364 GCA_964598675.1 uncultured Parafilimonas sp. | reverse complement strand
GCTCACAAAAAAGGTGAAGGCAGTGTAAAAAACGGCCGCGATTCGCAGAGCAAACGTTTAGGTGTTAAAATATTTGGTGGTCAGCCTGCAATTGCTGGTAACATCATCATTCGTCAAAGGGGTACTGTTTACCATCCCGGCAAAAATGTTGGTGTTGGTAAAGATTTTACCCTGTTTGCTTTAACTGATGGTACAGTAACATTTAGAAAAACCAGGGAAGATAAAACTTTGGTTAGTGTACTGCCTGTAGAAGTTACTGCATAGTTGCATACATTTTGGGTTGGTTGTTTGTAAATGTAATACAGGTAAACCTTTACCAGTATTAGGTTAATAACTGCAACCGCTGCAAAATAGCTGCCCAAAATATTGATATACAGCAGGTTACTTACAATACAATATTGGTAAGCCCCGGTTTGTGCCGGGGCTTATTTTTATTTTATGCCTGCCCGGCCATAAGCTTGTACAAACAAAATGTATGCTTTAGTTTCGTTATAACAAATGGGGCCTTACTCCAGCAGCTTTTGCAAGGCTGTTGGCGTAAGTATATTACCCGCACCATAGTTTAATAATATTATTGCCACCGCAATTAATGTAATACAATTTGCCATGGATAATTATGCTATTGCCGATAACTTTTCGCTGCTGAGCAAACTGATGGATATACACGGGGAGAACAGTTTTAAATCTAAAACCTACTCCGTAGCAGCTTTTACCATTGAGAAACTGCCTGTACAGCTTGCCGACATGCCCGCCGATAAAATAGCCACCATAAAAGGCATAGGGGAGAGCGTAGCAAAAAAAATACAGGAGCAACTGCAAACCGGGCTGCTTGGCCTGCTAAACGATTATCTTGCCAATACCCCCCACGGCATTATTGAACTGCTTAACATAAAAGGCATAGGCCCCAAAAAAATAGCCGTTATATGGAAGGAGCTTGAGATTGAAACCCCCGGCGAACTTTTGTATGCCTGCGAGGAAAACAGGCTGATGCTGTACAAAGGCTTTGGCGAAAAAACGCAGGAGAACATAAAGGAGTCCATTAAGTTTTACATGGGCAGCCAGGATAAGCACCTGTATGGCGATATAGAGGCATTTGCCATAGCCGCCAACCAAAAAATACAGGCAGCCTTTGCACCACACCCCTTTTTACAGGCAGGCCAGTTTAGGCGGCAGTTAGAAATTATTGAGCGCCTGGAGTGGGTTACCACGGCCACGCCAGCTGATATTAAGCCTTTTTTTGAAGCCAATGGTTACAGTATTGTAACCGCTGCCGATGGTATTACTGCCTTTAAAGGCCCCGAAAATGTGGAGTTTACTTTTTACCACAGTACCAGCCTTTATAAAGATTTGTTTTTGCACAGCGCCGGTGAGGAGTTTTTGCAACAGTGGCAGGTACAGTACCCCTTGCAGGGGCCGTATGCCAGCGAGGAGGTTATTTTTGCCGAAGCCGGTGTTGATGTTGTACCCGCTTACCTGCGCGAAACCAAAGAGGTGATTGATGCCGCCAGGCAGCAAAAACTTGCCCCCGTAATACAGCCCGCCGACATAACCGCCATTATACACAGCCACAGCAAATGGAGCGATGGCGTAAACACCATTGAGGAAATGGCTAAAGCCGCTATAAACAGTGGCCTGCAGTACCTGGTAATAAGCGACCACAGCAAAACCGCTTTTTATGCCAATGGCCTTAAGGAGGAGCAGGTGGCCGCGCAGCACCAGCAGGTAGATGAGCTTAACAAAGCGCTGTACCCCTTTAAAATATTCAAGAGTATTGAAAGCGATATTTTAAACGATGGGGCGCTTGATTACAGCAACGATGTGCTGGCCAGCTTCGACCTGGTGATTGCCTCTGTACACTCAAACCTTAAAATGAAGGAAGACAAGGCGATGATGCGGCTGATAAATGCCATTGAAAACCCTTACACCAATATATTGGGCCATGCTACCGGCAGGCTGCTGCTAAGCCGCGCCGGTTACCCCATTGACCATAAAAAGATTATTGATGCCTGTGCAGCCAATAATGTGGTGATTGAATTGAATGCCCACCCCAAAAGGCTTGATATTGACTGGCGCTGGATAGCCTATTGCCTTGAAAAAGGCGTGCTGATATCCATTGACCCAGATGCGCACAGTATTGACGGGTTTAAGGATACCCGCTATGGCGTACTGGCCGCGCAAAAAGCAGGGCTTACCAAACAGCAAAACCTTAGTAGCTTTTCGCTGGCACAGTTTGAAATGTTTGTAAAGCAGCAGCATAGCAAAAGAGGGTAGGGACTTTTTAAGGTTTCTCGCCAAGGCGCAAAGCCGCTAAGCAGGCAGTGGTAAAAAGAATACGGTTGCAGTTTACTTTTTTCTTATGCCCCTCAGCGCCTTAGCGCAAAAAAAATGGTTTCGCGCTAAGCCACCAGGGTAACCGCACCGAAATTTTGGTGCCGTTTATCCAAATCTTTTAAATGCTTCCCCCCGTGGGCTTATCTTTAAAACTTCGTTTTAACAAATACAATCACATGAGAAGAATTTTTTTCGCACTTTGTTGCGCATGGGTTTGTTTGCAGGTATCTGCACAAACCACCAGCAACTTCGATCAGCATGAAGCTTTTGCGCCATTTTTTTACCCCTCCTACGGGGATGAAGTACGTGCCGCCGATGGCACCCCAGGGCCTAAATACTGGCAAAACCGCGCCGATTATGTAATTGATGCATCGCTGGACGACTCCCTGCACGGCATTACCGGCAGTGTGGTAATAAACTACACCAACAACAGCCCGCAGCAGTTACAGTTTGTTTGGTTGCAGCTTGACCAGAATATTTACAGCCTGCAATCGCGCGGGGTGGCTACCACAGCCGTATCGGGCGGCCGTTGGGCCAACCGCAACCAGTTTGATGGCGGTTATACAATAAAATCGGTAACAGTGGTGCAGGATGGTAAGGAACTGCCTGGCAACTACCTTATTAACGATACCCGTATGCAGATTAAGCTGGCCAACGCTATTAAGGCTGCTGGCGGCACCATACAGTTTAAAATAACCTACAGCTTTACCGTACCCGAGTACGGCACCGACCGTTTGGGCCGTTTAAAAACCAAAAATGGCTGGATATACGAGGTGGCCCAATGGTACCCACGTATGTGCGTGTACGATAATGTGTATGGCTGGAACACCCTGCCTTACCTTGGCCAGGGCGAGTTTTATCTGGAGTATGGCAATATTGATTATAATGTAACCGTGCCTGCAAGCCATATTGTGGTGGGCAGCGGCGAATTGCTTAACCCTAAGGATGTGCTTACTGCCGAGCAGCTTAAACGCTGGGAAGCCGCTAAACAAAGCGATAAAACAGTGGTGCTTCGCTCCGAAGCGGAACTGAA
>CAZRDD010000591.1:0-3400 GCA_964598675.1 uncultured Parafilimonas sp. | reverse complement strand
AAAAGCGGTGCCTTTGCATACCATAGTGTGGGAGATTATTAAAGATTTTGGTTTTACCACCGGCCAGGTACAGGAGGTAGTAAAGTTGCTGGAGGCAGGCAATGGCAGTTATGTAGCCTCGGCCAGCAGCAGGATTATTAAAAACAGGCAATGGCTTATTATAGCCCCCAAACAGGGCGAAGAAGCACAAAATATACTGGTAGAACAAAGCGATAAGCAGGTGGTGTTTGAAGATGGTGTGCTGCAGATAGAAACGGCCGATCGCCCCCCGGCAACAGGTATTGCAGGCTTGCCTGCGGATGCGTTTACGGTGTACACCGATGCCGCTGTTATGCAATTCCCTTTGTTGCTGCGCAGGTGGAAGCAGGGCGATTATTTTTACCCCTTAGGCATGCAGAAGAAGAAAAAACTGGGCAAGTTTTTTATTGACCAAAAACTCTCCAAAACAGCCAAAGAAAACGTTTGGGTGCTTGAAAGCAATAAAAAAATTGTTTGGGTGGTGGGCCTGCGTATTGATGACCGGTTTAAAATAACCGCCTCCACCCAAAAAACAATCAGGTTTGGCTTTAGGGTTAATGAAAATAGGATTTAACCTGCTCCACAAAATTGGTAAGCGGGTTAAAATCGCTTAGGGCTAAACAGGCAACGGTAAAAAATGCTATACCATATATTGCCCCCCAAAAGTGTGCTGAATGGTTTATGTTACCTTGCCCGCGTTTAATTAAAACAGCGGTAATAATAAGGTATAACGGCCCAAAAATAAAGCCAGGCATTTCCGGTAAAAACATAATACCCACTTTGCTAAGCGGGGAATAGTAGATGGTGGCAAAAATTACTGCAGAAACAGCACCTGAGGCACCGAGGCTGCGGTAATCACTATTATACCTGTTTTTAATATAGGTGGGCAGCAGGCATACCACCAGGCTGCTTGCATAAAAAATAAGGTAAAGCAACTTGCCGGGCCCTTCAAAATATCGTTCAAAAATTTTCTCCAGCGCAGGGCCAAAAAAGTAAAAAGACAACATATTAAAAGCCAGGTGGCCAATATCGGCATGTATAAACCCGCACGAGATAAAACGGTACCACTGGTTGTGGTAGGTAACAGCGGGAGGGTAAAAAATAAGGTCGTTAATTACCTTTTGGTTAGAGAAGGCGATGAAAGAGGTAACAGCTGTAATTAAAATAAGTGTAATGGTAAGGGATAAGTGCATGAATGTTTTTTTAGCCGCAATAAAAATAGTGCAAACAAGGTTAGGGGCAAGTTTTCAACCGGCCGTTTCTGGTTGTTGGCTGTCATAAAAGGGTAAAACGTTCTTTTTTAACAGGTTAATAGTATATGGTAGCAGCCACACAATTACATGTGGTGGTATTTCTCGTTGCGCAAAATGGTGCAGGCGCGGTACACCTGTTCGGCCAGTACAAGCCTTACCAGCATGTGCGGAAACACCAGTTTGGAGAGGCTCCAGGTAATATTGGCCCTTTTTTTAAGCTCCTCATCCACACCAAAAGCCCCGCCAATTAAAAAAACAACCCGCTTCACGCTTTCGTTGGCCTGCTGTTGCAGCAGTTGCGCCACCTCGGGCGAGGCGAATTGCCTGCCTCTTTCATCAAGCAAAATAAGTACATCATCTTTCTGCAAACTGGCCAGCACGGTTTTACATTCCTGTTTTTTCAATTCGGCTTCTTTCAGTACCGCAGCGTTTTTAGGCGGCGGAATAATATTCCAGTCGGCAGTAAAATATTTGTTTATCCGCCCGGTAAAATCATCCACCCCCGGTTTTACATAGGGTTCGTGTGCTTTGCCAATTGACCAGAATTGTAATTTCATATAAAACATTGCTTACACCGTAAGCCCTTGCGGCAAAAGTATTTTAATTTTTGGTAAGGGAAATGCCATTCCGTCATCAGTGTTAAATGCATTGGCGGGCATGGCATTTATTGTTTACGGGTGGGCGGTTGTATCAATTGTATAATCCGCTTTCATCTTTCCATCTATTAACAAAATATAATATCCCTAAATTTCTTTTTGCAAAAATTATTATTCTAATTTCACAAATTAGTTAGCTATGCAACTATTTTTTAGCTGATAGCTCTGGCTGGTAGCTAATAGACCTGAATAAGCCTGTATGAAAGATTATTGAAAACGTGGTAAACGGGTGCTTTACGGTGGGAATTAAAAGGTTGTTGATAGCTTTTATAAATATCTTAAATAAGCTGCTTGCGGCAGTTGGCAAAGGGCAAGGCCTTGTTGCTGATGGCTGAAAGCTAAAAGCTCATCTTGCATATGAAAAGAATCATCAAAAAAGTGGCTGTTCTTGGCAGTGGCGTAATGGGCAGCCGTATTGCCTGCCATTTTGCAGGTATCGGGTTGCAGGTGCTGTTGCTTGATATTGTGCCAAAAGGCGTATCCGCAGAGGCAAAACCTGCCGAAAAAAACAAAATTGTGAACGATGCTTTGCAGGCAGCCCTTAAAAGCAACCCATCGCCGGTGTACACCAAAGAGGTGGTGAAGAAAATTACCACGGGCAATTTTGACGACAATATGAAAGATATTGCCGGTTGCGACTGGGTGATTGAAGTGGTGGTTGAAAGGCTGGACATTAAGCAGCAGGTGTACGAGAAGGTTGAGCAGTTTCGCAAGCCTGGTACGCTTATTACTTCCAACACCTCGGGTATCCCCATTAATATGCTGTCGCAGGGCAGGAGCGATGATTTTAAAAAGCATTTTTGTGGTACACACTTTTTTAACCCGCCGCGCTACCTGCGCCTGCTGGAGATAATACCCACCAAAGATACCGACCCCGCTGTGGTGGATTTTTTGCTGCACTACGGCGACCTCTTCTTGGGCAAAACAACCGTACTGGCAAAAGATACACCTGCCTTCATTGCCAACCGTATTGGCGTTTTTGGCATTATGAGCATTTTTAACAGCATGGAAAAACTGGGGCTGAGCATAGATGAGGTGGATGCGCTTACCGGCCCGGTAATAGGCAGGCCAAAATCGGCCACGTTTAGAACGGCCGATGTGGTGGGCATTGATACCCTGGTAAAAGTAGCCAAAGGCGTGGCGGAAAACTGCCCCAACGATGAGGCTAAAAACCTGTTTGCCATACCCGCCTGGTTAGATAAAATTGTGGCCAACAACTGGCTGGGCGATAAAACCGGGCAGGGCTTTTTTAAAAAGCAGCCACCCAATGCAAAAGGGGAGAAGGAGATACATGTGCTTAACCTGCAAACGCTTGAATACCAGCAACGGGTAAAAGCCAAATTTGCCACCTTAGAAACAGCCAAGCCGGTAGACGACCTGAAGCAGCGGTTAAAGCTGCTGGTGGCCGGGCAGGATAAGGCAGGCGAGTTTTACAGGCAGTTTCACTATGCATTGTTCTCCTACCTATCCTTC
>CAZRDD010000590.1:0-3414 GCA_964598675.1 uncultured Parafilimonas sp. | reverse complement strand
CTGCAGGTGCAGCGTGGCGAAGACCAGGATTACACCGTGAACTACAACACTGCGGAAATTACGTTTACACCTAAGCACCTTATTTCAAAAGATACCAGGGTGCAGGTTGATTTTGAATATGCTGACCGCGACTATCTTAACTACATGCTGTATGCCCGTAACGAAACCCAGATGGGCAACAAGCTAAAGTTTACCATTGCTGCTTACCATAACGAGGACGCTAAAAACGCCCCCATCAATCAAACGCTTGATACAAGGCAAAAACAGTTTTTGGCCAACATTGGCGACAGCACTCAAAATGCTTTTTACCCGGTAAGTTCCACCGATTCTTTTTCTGCAACCGCCATCATGTACAAAAAAATTGACACTGTGTACAACGGCAGGCACGATTCCATTTTTGTGTACAGCACCAGCCCGGACAGTGCTAAATATACTCTTTCCTTTACCAATACTGGTGCTAACAAAGGCAATTACATTCCTTTATACAATGCCGTTAACGGGCAGGTGTACCAATGGGTACAGCCTGTAAACGGTGTGCCGCAGGGTAGCTACGAGCCAGCCACTTTTTTGGTAACCCCAAAAAGGCAAACCGTAATAACCGCTGGTGCTGAATATAAAATAACCGGTAACACTACCGTTAAGGCCGAAGCTGCCGCCAGCGATTATGATGTTAATACGTTTTCAATAAAAGACAAGGCCAATAACAAAGGGTACGCTGCTAAAATAACCATCGCACGCAGTGCCGCCTGGAAAACGGCTGGTGGAAAAATACTGCATACAGATGTGGTAGCGGGGTACGAAATGGCTGGCAAAAACTTTCAGCCCGTGGAAAGGCTGCGGCCTGTTGAATTTGGCCGCGATTGGGGGCTGCCGCTTTTATTAACAGCCGCCAGCGAACAGTTGCCTACCCTGCACCTGAAAATAACCGATGAAAAAAGCAACAGCCTGGCGTACGATTTTGGGGCCTACCTGCGTGGCGATGGCTTTACCGGTATACGCAACATTGTTACCCATAACCATAACATTGGCGGCTGGCAACTGACTGATATTTTTAATATTACCAACAGCAGCACTCCTGCCGACAAAGGCTTTTACCTAAGGCCATCTATTGACCTGAACAAAACGTTTGCCTCCCTTAAAAACTATACCATTGGTGCAAGCTGGGCGCTTGAACACAATGAAATGAAGAATATTTTGGCAGATACGGTTACCCCAGTAAGCTTTGCATTTAATACATTATCCGCTTACCTGCGGTCAAACCAGGCAAAGGCCAATCATTGGTCGTTTACCTATTACACCCGCAGCGACCAATTGCCACTGGGCAAAATATTATCGCAGGCAGACCGCAGCCATAACTACAGCCTGCAAACCGAGCTTTTAAAAAACCGGCACAGCCAGTTTAAAATAACCGTTACCTACCGGCAATTAACGGTAAACAATACCACACTAAGCAGCCAGCAACCTGAAAACAGCCTGCTTGGCAGGGCAGAATACCTTTTTAACAAATGGAATGGTTTATTAACCGGTAATGCTTTATACGAGCTTGGTGCAGGGCAGGAACAAAAAAGGAATTTTACCTATATACAGGTACCCGCCGGGCAGGGCCAGTACACCTGGATTGATTATAATAAAGACGGCATAGCCCAGTTAAACGAATTTGTACCTGCGGTTTTTCAGGACCAGGCGACTTACATACGTGTTTATACGCCTACTGCCGATTATGTAAAGGCCAGTTACACCCAGTTTAATTACAGTTTTATTATAAACCCCAAAGCCATTGCAGCAACCATACATAACCAGCGGTTTAAAAATATTGTAACCCGACTGCTGCTGCAATCCTCATTACAAACACATAAAAAGCAGGAAGCCAACGGCAACCCTGTATTCAGCCCGTTTAAAGGCAAAATTCAGGATACAAGCCTGATAAGCTTTAATTATGTAATGAGCAATACCCTGTCCTTTAACCGGTACAGCAGCAGTTGGGGTGCCGATGTTACCAACCTCGTGAACTTCAATAAAAGCCTGCTCACCTATGGTTTTCAAACAACACAGGTAAACCAATGGAACATAAAAGGCAGGGTGAACATCGCCAAAATGTATACGGTGGAGCTGGTTCAAAAATTCATTACCAATAACCTTAGCACACCAGCTTTTACTAACCAAAACTACGCCATTACAGAATATGCCGCCCAACCGCAATTAACCTATACCAGCAGTACAAAGTTCCGGGTGATGGGCAGTTACCAGTTTGACCAGAAGAAAAATGCACCCGTTTGGGGTGGTGAAAGCGCTGTAAGCAACGCCATTAATGTTGAAGCAAAATATAACGCTGTATCAAACACAAGCATTACTGCAAAGTTTACCTATAACAACATTCATTTTACAGGGGTAGCCAATACTACTGTTAGCTATATTATGCTGGATGCCCTGCAACCCGGCAAAAACTACCTGTGGAATATTAATTTTACCAAAAGGCTTATCAACAATCTTGAGCTGAGCTTTGAATACGAGGGCCGCAAACCGGGCGATACCCGCATTATACATACAGGTCGGGCGAGTTTAAGGGCTTTATTGTAGATAGCCTTAATAATTGATTTTAAATAATATATACTTTTTATCTAATAATAAAATATAAGCTTTAGGATATTATATTTAGATGGTCTATCGCTACATAAACCCAACCAACCTACAGGATATTCATCCCCTTACTCCACTCCCCTAACGTTCATCCTCACGGTGTAAACACCCTGCGAAGCAGTAATAAACAGCGTCTTCCTGTCTCTTCCTCCAAAGCATATATTCGCGCTCCACTTTTCCGGTATAGGTATATGTTCAATCTTTTTACCGGCAGGGTTATAAATACTAATACCATTATTGGCAAGGTAAATATTGCCCCGTTCATCAATCGTCATACCGTCCGAGCCTTCATCGGCAAAAAGCTGTTTATTGGTAAGGCTGCCATCGGGGTTAATGTTATAGCGGTAAGTTTTCCAGGGGCCCATATCGGCAACATACAGGTACTTGCCATCGGGGGTACCCACAAGCCCATTGGGTTTTGTAACGGTACTGTCTGCCATCAATAATTCCTTGCTGCCAGCGGGCAGGTAATACAGCTTCTCTCCTGCCAGGGCCGGGTCGGCAGACTTCCTCGTCCAATAATCCCGCTGAAAGTAAGGGTCGCTTAAATAAATACCACCCGTTGGGGCAATCCACAAATCATTGGGGCCGTTTAGCAAATGCCCATTGTATCCTGTTACCAATACCGTTACCTTTTTATTGGGGGCTATGCTCCACAACTGGTCGTGTTCATCTGCACAGCTAATAAGGTTGCCCTTTGCATCAAAATACAATCCGTTGGAGCGGCCTGTGCTATCCATAAAAACGCTCAGCTTTCCATCAATACTATATTCCCAT
>CAZRDD010000589.1:0-3425 GCA_964598675.1 uncultured Parafilimonas sp. | reverse complement strand
GAAGCCCTTAACACAAACCTTGATATTAAAGGCTCAATGGATAGTAATACCACCGCACTATATAATATAAAACTTAACAATAGTTGCCTTTATAGCAGGATGAATACTTACAGAGATTCCATCAACCGCTATTTTGATACAATTAATGTAGTTGCCAACAACAATAGTGCAGTGTTTTTTTATGAACGAGACCGTATTAAAACACTTAACCTGCAGTTAGATTCATCCTACATACAAGACAGGTTTTCAGCCATACAGCAACTTAATTTAATTGCAGATAAAAGGTCAACAATTGTACTTAGTGGTGGTAATATTAAAAACATAAACAGCGCAGTTATTAAATAGTAAATCAAATTCCATTTCAGCTTCGGCGCAATAGGCACAAGCGTATTACAAGGGTTTTGTTTTTAGCATTGCTAAAAGCTTAGCCAGGTTATTCTCTATTTTAACATTACAGGTAAAACACAGCCAATGCTGCTAGCTACTGCTTTGCCCGTAGTTACACAAGGGTGTACATGCTTTACAAGTTGCTTAATTATTGGGTAAAGCCACCTGTACTGGCATAGCTATGGCCGGTGGTTATTGTGTATGCGTTGGCAATACGTTATAGCCGTTTAAATGCAATTAAATCAATCATCGTTTTATATAAAACAAACCACATGCAACTCAACATCAAAGCACTATCAAAAACCTACTCCAATGGCGTACAGGCTATAAAAAATGTTTCGCTAACCCTAAACCAGGGCATGTTTGGCCTGCTGGGCCCTAACGGTGCAGGTAAATCGTCCCTTATGCGCACCGTTGCCACCTTGCAGGAGGCCGATGAAGGCAGTATTTTTTTAGATGATATAGATGTGCTGAAACAAAAAACAGCACTGCGCAGGGTATTGGGATACCTGCCACAGGAGTTTGGCGTGTACCCTAAAATTTCTGCCGAGCAAATGCTTGACCACATAGCACAGCTTAAAGGTGTGAGCAGTAAAGGCGAACGCAGGGAGCTTACAGGTTATTTGCTGGATAAAGTTAACCTATCGAAAGATAAAAAGAAAAACCTTGGCACCTATGCAGGGGGCATGAAGCAGCGCTTTGGTATAGCACAGGCGCTTATGGGCAACCCAAAACTGATTATTGTTGATGAGCCAACAGCAGGCCTTGACCCGGCTGAAAGAAACCGTTTTTATAACCTGCTTAGCGAGCTTGGCGAAAACACAATTGTAATACTTAGCACCCACATAGTAGAAGATGTCAGCACACTCTGCTCAAACTTTGCCATTATATGCCAGGGCGAAGTATTGTATGCCGGTACACCGGGCGATGCGGTTAAAGAACTGGAAGGAAAAATATATAGTAAATCAATTCATAAAAGGGAGATAGCACAGTACAAAACCGATTATAAGGTTATTTCCACACAACTTAAAGCGGGGCAACTCTATATACGCGTTTACGCCGACAGCAGCCCCATCAGTGGCTTTGCTTCGGCCACGCCAGACCTTGAAGATGTGTACTTTACCCACATAGGCAAAAGGGTTGATGTAAATACTTTGTAAAAAAATTACACCTATAAACCACATAGCGTTTAGCATATTATACACAACCATTGCAACACCACTATAAACCGTTCATCATGTTCAGTAAAATCTTTTTCTTCGAAATAAAATACCGGCTTCACCGCCCACCCGTTTATATTTACTTTTTGGCATGCCTTTCATTTACCTTTCTTTCATTTGCGCATGGCGCTATGCCATTGGCTGAAAAACAATTTGTAAACGGCACCTCAGCGCTGGCATTTTATACAGCAATTATGAGCCTTATGATGATGCTTGTAACATCATCTATCATGGGTGTTCCGTTGTACAGAGATATTGAATACAACACGAAAGAATATTACCTGTCCTACCCTATTACCAAGGCCGGTTATTTTTGGGGGCGATACCTTTCGTCTTTTATATTCGTACTAATTATTGATGCTGCTGTTATGCTGGGTGCTTACCTGGGCTGCAAAGCAGGCCCGGCTTTTGGCTGGATGGATGCAACGCATTACGGCCCCAACCACCTGCTTAATTATGTTTACCCGTATCTTACTATTGCTGTACCCAACCTGTTTTTTACCTCATCGCTATTTTTTGGGCTTGTTGCCATTACACGCAACGTAAAGGTTATTTACAGCAGTGGGGTGTTATTGTTTTTGGGTTACCTTATTGCCAATTTTTTTATAGGTTCAACATCAAACACCAATATTATTTATTTAACAGACCCGTTTGCAGTTAACGCTGTAAAATATGAACGAAGCCTGCAAACAGTAGCAGAAAAAAACAACAGTTTTATAGCCATGCATGGGCTTATGCTGCTTAACCGTATTATATGGACAGGTGTTGGTGCAATTATACTTGCATATACTTATGCCCGGTTTAATTTTGAAAAATTTTTTGGCGGCCGTACTGATAAAACAAAACCAAATCCCAAACCGGCCAACACCTATACATTGCCCACCCTACAGGTAAGTTTTAAAAAAGGATACGCCTGGCAAACCCTTTACACGCTTACCAAAATAGAAGTATTAAACATAATAAGGGATACTTATTTCTGGCTTATCATTGCCGGGGGCAGTATTTTTCTGGGTATTGTTTTTTCAAACGGCCCAGGTAACTATTGGGTACGCGATTTTCCGCGTACAAGTATGCTGGTGTACCTCTTCAACAACAACTTCCTCGTGTTTATTTTTTGCATTATTATCTTTTATACGGGCGAGGCTATCCATCGTGAACGCTCCACCCGCTTCGCATTCATCAATGATGCATTACCACCTTCAGACCTTGCTTTAAATCTGTCCAAATTTTTCGGCATAACACTAATGGCTTTGTTTCTTACAGTGTTGCCCATGTTCATTGGTATTATTGTTCAGTTAGCCGAAGGGTATACCCAGTTAAACATCCCACTATACCTAAGTACATTACTGGGCGTAACATTACCAGGCACCATTCAAATGGTAATGTTCGCGTTTGCGCTGCACATTGTAATCAATAACAAATTTGCTGCGCTGGGCGCAGGTATTGCCATTTGGATATTGATATTATTGGCTGACGAATCCCGCTGGATGGATTATCGTTTACTGTTGTATAATCGTACACCTGAATACGGCATTTCTGATTTTAATGGTATTGGCCACATGTGGAAACCACTGGCATGGTTTAATACTTATTGGTTACTGGCTGGCAGCCTTATGGTGGTAGCCGGTTATCTATTTTATGTTCGTGGTACCATAAACACTTTTAAAGAAAGAGTGCAACTTGCAGCAGAACGGTTTACTGTTAAAACACGTATCGTATCTATTATAGTTACAGTTGCTTTTATTGCAACAGCAGGTTATAATTATTACAATGTAAGCATACTTAACCACTACTATTAGGGGCAGGAGAACCAGGAGC
>CAZRDD010000588.1:0-3426 GCA_964598675.1 uncultured Parafilimonas sp. | reverse complement strand
GGGCTGGTGGCTGGTGTATTAAAAAACACATTTACACCTGCTAACGGTTTGTTGGCTGCATCAAAAACTTTTGCCTTTAATGTATCCTTAAAAATGTGTGCCGGTGATGCTGTTTGCGGGGTACCTGCAAAAGCTGTAACGGAGGCTGGGGCATCGCCGGTAATAACAATCGTATCTTTTTGTGTGCCTGAAGAGCAGCCTGTTGGGTCTGCTGCCGTTAACACAATGGGGAAGCTGCCTGCCTGGGTGGGTTTGCCAAACAGGGTATCCTTATTAATGTAAAGCCCGGCTGGCAAGCCTCCGGTTACTGAAAACAGGTAAACGCCACTGTTGGTACCGCCGGTTGCGGTAAATAATTGTTTATAATTGGCCCCTGTAGCCCCGGTTGCTATTTTGGTGGTGGTTATGTTTACAGGTGAACAACTTAAACTAACAGCGCAGTTACTGCTTGCAATGCTTAACTGGTAAGCTGTACCAGATGCTGGCAATACATTAATATCGTGTACCACCACCGTATATTTTTTACCGGCGGGTACAGTAAAGCTGTATTGCATTGTGTTGGCTGATTGGCCCGGGTCTGCCAAAAAGTGCTGGTCGGGGTGAGCCGGGTTAAAGCCGGTGCTGTCGTAGGCTGCTGTATAAATGGAGCTGCCATTGGCGCTGTTTACTGTTACGTTAATGCAGGCACTAGCCGTGCTGGTGTTGGTAAATGTATATGCATCGTATTGGCGTAGCCCTGTTGTATATATAAGGCCAGGATTGGTGAGCGGTACTGAGCATGAAGCAGCAGAAGTACCCCTGCTGAGCCTGCCGGTTTGCTGGCCTGATACAGATGTATAACTTGTTGATGCTGGTGGCGTTTTGCCAAGTGTAGAGGAAGTATTTTGTGCACCAACAACGCCGGAAAACTGGAATACCAGCGGGCTTACCCCACCACTATCGAAGCTTACTGATAAAGTAAACGTATAGGTTGTGCCGCAGGGCACAGATGAATTAACCGCAAAGCTGAATGGTGAAGAGGTATTGGCTGTATCCTTGCCAGCAGCGATATTGCCGAAATTAACAGAATCCTTAAGCACTGTTATACCGGCAGTTTTGGTTGACAAAAATCCGTGTACGTTGTACGCTTTGGTAAGGGATGGGTTGGTAAGCGTAATAACAAGTTTGCCTTGCTCGCCCGCATCAATAGTACCATTACTGTTGCTAAGGCTGCCTTCTGTGGCAGTTACTTTACCAAGGCTTATTACAGGTATAGGCTTGGGGTTTACTGCCTGCATAGCTTTAAATGCCTGTATAATGCCGTTGCCGCTGTTGTAATCGTAACCAGTGGCTTCAATATCAAGTGCTGTGCTGGTTAATATTGTTCTTATTTGTGCAGCTGTTAAGGATGGTTTTGCCGATTTAAGCAGCGCTGCCACGGCCCCTGCGTGTGGTGCTGCCGCCGAAGTGCCATAAAAAGGGATGAAGCCGGCAACTGTGGTAGTAACCCCATCGGCTGCGGTAATATCAGGCTTTTTTCTAACAGTTCCGCCATTGGTGCCAAACAGAAAATTGCCTGGTGTTACAGGGGTGCTGTCTGCGTTGAAAAAAATACGCCTTGGGCCATCTGACGAGAAATATTCTACCTTGTTGGCAGTGGTAAATAAGCCAGGGTACGCTGTTGTTGCATCCGCCGCAGCCACGCTAAAAGCGCTTGCCGCGCTGGAGTGGCCATGCGTTTGCCCGGTTGTGCCATACTTAAGCCCTTTGCCCTGCCCGTCTAAATTAGTGTTGAGGCTGATAGCCCTTATTTTTGCACTGGTTGATTTATACACCACCAATTGGTCGCCTGCAACGGCCGATGGGTAGTAAATTGCTTCGTAAGGGTCCTGTGTGCCATCCTGTATATCTGTTGACGACGCTTTTACATTTCCTGCGGAATCAACGATAAACAAATCGTAATCATTGGCAGAGCCACCAATAGGGTCTGCCCAATGCAAATTATAGTAAGAAGAAACCGTTACAATTGAATCACCGCCTTCGGGTAAGGCAACAGTACCAAAATTGTGAATAGTGCCAGGCTTGGTTGAATCCGATACATCGGGAGAGCCTTTATCATTAAAGTCTCCTTCCCAAACGCTGGAGTAATCATTTAAAAGAGAGCCCCCGTTGCCCGCTGAAGAAAAATACATGGCCCCATTGGCGGTAACTTCATTAACCGCCTGCGCAATAAGCCCATCCTGAAAAACGGGTTCATCAAAGTACGCCACATCGTCAATAATAATATCGCATTTATTTGGTGCGCTGCGCAAGGCCAATATGTTGTTTGCAAAATCGGCATCCGTATTATACGCTGTGGCAAAATACAACTGTGCTTTGGGTACCAGGTCGTGTATTATTTGCAGCATAGCCCTGCCTTCATCGGTTCCACCGGCAATATCGGCCACTACCGTAATTGGTGTAGTGTTGCCGAGCGGATTGCCCGGGCCGGGCAGGTCACCGCTGGCAATGTCGGCATCAGCTCCGCCTTTTGAGTTGTAACTGTCGCTAAGCACACCAATTTTTATACCCTCACCCAGGTAACCATAGGTTTTGCGTGCACTGTCAACACCCATAGTGTGGTCGCCTTCCGAGCTGCCTGCACCGGCACCGGTTATTAACAGGTATTTTTCAATCTGTTGCTTTATTATTTCAGCCCTTTGTTTAAAAGAACGGAGTTTCATGGCGATATGAGAAAGGCTGTTATCAGTGCCCGCTTTAGTTAGCCCGGGGCCACCAGGGGCTGTGCCGTCGGAGCCAACACCCACCAGGTGCGCGCGTGAGGCGGGTTTTATGGATATAACTTCCCGGTAGCCTGCTATTTTTTCTATAATAGCAAGGTTGGCCTTAACCCTTACACTATGGTAGCGTTGCGAAAAAGAAATAATGGTGCCACCAAGTGCTTTTATCCTGGTTGTTAAAAGGTCAGTAACCTCTGCTTTTATATCTACTTCCAAATTGCCCGCAGCATCGGCCTGCACATTTGCTTTGGCAAGGGTAACGCCGCTTACCATGGCCCTGCCGCTTTTTTCGCGCACTGCCTGCAATAGCTGGGAGGAGATTTTTCGTTCTGTAGCTGTTCGTGTGTTTTTTTCGGAGGCAAGTTTGTGAATTTGTAGAACCGTTTGTTGCCTTACCTGGCTGTTAGCTGCATAATTAAGGCAAAAAAAGAGCATTGTTAAACAAAAAAGGGCTGGGTAAAATTTACATTTCATGTTACAGGTTTAAAGTGTGTATTTTCAATTGGTTTTAAATGGTGTTTTACTTAACGGTTTGTTAAGGTAGTGGTTTGTTTTTGAAAAACACAAGCTATTTGCTTTTTTGTTAAGTTTTTTTCAAGTATTGGGTAAATGGGTTGACCATCAATGGTGGGTACCAAAAATGACTTTTTGTGCAAGCGAGGAGTTA
>CAZRDD010000587.1:0-3426 GCA_964598675.1 uncultured Parafilimonas sp. | reverse complement strand
ATATGCTGGGATGGATGTATGTTCCCCAATGCTGTTATGACACAGCAAAAAACATGGAACGATATACTGGCAACCATGATTAAGGTGCGTGATGCACACGGCTGGTATGAGTAAAACTATATTACCGGCAAGCCTGGTTTTACATACCAGGCTTGTGCTGAATAATACTTAACTGAACACAGATTATGTCAAACAAAAAACAACTGCGCATAGGCTTGATAGGCGGCGGTTTTATGGGCCGCACACACTCCAATGCCTATAACAGGATAAGCAATTTTTTTCCTTCGCTGCAATACCAACCGGTGCTTAAAGCAGCCTGCTCGCGCAACGAAGCAAAGGTTAAAGCCTTTGCTGAACAATGGGGCTACGAATCATTTGAAACAGACTGGCGGAACCTTATTAAACTCGATGACATTGATGCAGTGGACATTTGCACCCCAAATGATACCCATGCCGAAATAGCCATTGCCGCAGCAGAGGCAGGCAAAATGGTACTGTGCGAAAAACCATTGGCAAGGTCGTTGGCGGAGTCTCAAACCATGGTAGATGCTGTTGAAAAAGCGGGCGTTGCCAATACCGTTTGGTATAATTACCGCCGTATACCCGCAGTAACGCTTGCCAAACAGATTATTGCATCGGGCAAGCTGGGTAAAATATACCATTACCGCGCTAATTTTTTACAGGACTGGACGATTAACGCCAACCTGCCGCAAGGCGGAGAGGGCCTTTGGCGTATGGATGCAGATGTAGCAGGTTCCGGCGTTACCGGCGACCTGCTGGCCCATTGTATTGATACGGCCATGTGGCTGAATGGCGCTATTACAGATGTTTCGGCCGTTACCGAAACCTTTGTTAAGGAGCGCATGCACCAGCTAACCGGCAAAGTGCAAAAGGTAGGCATTGATGATGCCTGTATTTTTCACTGCCATTTTGAAAATGGGTCGCTGGGCCTGTTTGAATCTACCCGCTATGCACGCGGCCACAAGGCTTTGTATACTTTTGAAATAAACGGGGCCAACGGCTCCCTTCGCTGGGACCTGCACGACCTTAACCGGCTTGAGTTTTTTGACAACAGCGATGCTTCCATTGTTAAAGGTTGGCGCTCCATACACGTTACCGATGGCGACCAGCCCTACATGGACAAATGGTGGGTGCCGGGGTTAGGCATAGGCTATGAACACTCCTTTATTCACCAGGCGGCAGATTTTTTAAAGAGTTTAGAAACCGGCAGCCCGTGCAGCCCTACCTTTAAGGATGCATTGCAAACACAAAAAGTTTGCGAGGCGGTAATTGACTCGGCCAACAACCGTAGCTGGAAAGATACCGGGGTTGATTACAGCCTTGAATAAAGATGCTTGGCACATTCTCAATTTAAAAGGTAAAAAGCGGGCTGCATTTAAATGATTGGCGCAGTATTTTCTCTATCATCCATAAAAAATTATCTATGTTACTTAAAAAAGGGGGTGTTCGCGCAGCAATAATGTTTGCAGTGCTTATGGCAGGCATTGTGCCGTTGTGTATGGGCCAGGCTAAAAATGCCGGGTTTATAAAAATATTCGACGGCAAAACCTTAACCGGCTGGGATGCCGATACCAATTATTGGCGCGTAGAAAAAGGCGTTTTGGTGGGCCAGGTTAAGCCCGGCCAGAGCATTAAAACAAACACTTTTGCAGTATGGAAAGGTGGCCAGCCTGCCGATTTTGAGTTTAAAGCCGAATACAGGATTAGCCCCGAAGGCAACAGCGGTGTGCAATACCGCAGCGAGGAATTGAAAGATATTCCCCATGCGTTAAAAGGTTACCAGGCCGATATTGACGGTGCCGATGTGTATACAGGGCAAAACTACGAGGAGCGCGGCCGCGGCTTTTTAGCCATGCGCGGGCAAAAAGCATTGCTTAAAGCAAACCAAAAACCCATTATTACGGGCTCGGTAGGCAATACAGACTCGTTAAAGGCGAACATTAAAAAAGGCGGCTGGAATGAGATTCACATTATAGCCAAAGGCAATAAAATGCAACACTTCATAAACGGTGTTTTAATGAGCGAAACCATTGATGAAGATGCTACCAGCAGCAAAGCTTCCGGCGTTATAGGCTTACAGGTACATGTAATGCCCAAGATGAAGGTTGAATACAGGAATATTTATATTAAGCAATAAAAATAACCATCTCCAACGTTCATACAGCAGCCTTTACCACTTGTTGGTAAGGGCTGTTTTGTTTCGGGCAGTCATAAAAACACAACACCCCGTAACAAAAACGTTACAGGGTGTTGTTATAAACGGTTGAACTGTAATATTACAGCAGGTTGTTTTTAATATAGGAGTAACTTTTTTGAATACTGTCAAACGGTGAGCCTGGGCAAATATCCTGCTCAACATAAAAATATTTAAGGCCAGCTTTTTCTTTGTTGGCCAGTATTCTTTTAAAGTCAATGGTGCCATTGCCTACTTCGGTAAAGGCATGTTTAGGCGTGCTGTCAAGGTCTTTCATGTGCCACAGCGGAAAGCGTTTGGGGTGCTTTTCAAAAAGTGCCACGGCATCCTGCCCTGCTTTGGTAACCCAGTAAAGGTCAAGCTCCATCTTCACATTGTCTTTATCGGTATTGTTCAGTAAAATATCATAAGGGTAAATATCACCCTGTTTTTCAAATTCAAAATCGTGGTTATGGTAGCACATTTGTATGCCTGCTTTTTTGGTAACTTCAGCAGCCTTGTTCAAATGGTCGGCCAGCGCTTTGTAGTGGTCAATATTACCCCTTTCCGTTGGTGACAACCATGCGCAAACCATGTATTTTACACCTGCTGTAGCAGCATCGTCTACAGCTTTATCCCATTCATACAGCATGGTGCCTTTAACGGGTGCGCCATTTTCCTTATCCTCGCCAAGCCTGTAATGGCTGCTGGGTATAGACAGTCCATTGGTTTTCAGCAAAGCAGCAAACTCCTTTGCTTCCATACCATAAAATTTTTGAGAGCCCGTGTAAGTAGCCCCTTCAACAGTGGTAAACCCAATGGAGGCAACTTTTGCAAGCGTGCCAGCAGGGTCTTTCTGCATAGCATCGCGCACCGTGTAAAGCTGTAAACCTATGTCGGTTTTCTTACTGTTGGCAAGCCCTGGCGTTATTAAAAAAGCGGCTGAGGCAAACGTACCTTTTTGCAGGAATGAGCGTCTTGAGATCATATATTTATTTTTATGTATGGCATACAATAGTTTACTAAAACAGCGTTTTACACTGTAAAGCTAAAGGAAAGGTACTGTATTATAAGGGGGCAGCAGAATGATTATTAGCCCCAAAAACTAAAAATATACTTAGTGCAGCCTGTAATTTTAGATATTTGCACAGGATTTGCATAGAAAGAGGCAGTAACAGGCAGGGGGGTTGCGCGGTGTACAGCAGGCATGCCTATACGGCCGGCCCCAAAAT
>CAZRDD010000586.1:0-3427 GCA_964598675.1 uncultured Parafilimonas sp. | reverse complement strand
TAAAAATAAAACCGGGGAGGTGCAAGGTTCAAAAAATGTCATTAACTATTGGTGCTTTTAAGGTTTAATAATTTTAACAAACTCATTGATGCCCTTGTTTTTTTAAAAAAGAAGTTGCCTATTATTGAGGACATAAATTGTGATGCTAAAGTAGCTAATGCGGCGCCTGAGCTGCCATAAAGTGGAATAAGATAAAAATTTAATGATACATTTAATACCAATCCCATGGCTGTGCGGTAAAAATTAAATTTTTGCAAATTTTCTATTACCAGGTACTGGCTAAAGGCAACACCGAAAAATATTGCCACCAACGACCAAATATAAATTTGAAGCACGCCTGCAGCATTGCTAAACTGGTGCCCGTACAATATTTTAATGATTAAGGGAGAACAAAAAGTTACAACAATACAAATAGCAACCGAGATTAAAAGCATTAGTTTTATCAACTGGTTTACCTTAAAATGATAAAATCCCGCATCTGCATTTTTTTTAGCTTCCACCAGCGACGGGTAAAAACTACCCGCCACAGACATGGGTATAAACAAAAACATTTCAGATACTTTTACGGCCGCGCTAAACTCGCCAACTTTATCAGTTGTAAGCATATTGCCCAACATTATTTGGTCAAGCCTCATGTATAATATAACTGCCAGGCCCGATAAAAAAAAAGGCCACCCTGTAACAGTAAAGTGTTTAACTGAACTGAGGTCAAATTTCCAAAACCGCAATGCATTTCCGTTCCTTGTGTACTGAATCACCAATAGCAAATAGGCTAACACTGTTTCAACACCTAAAATGCCTGCAAAAAAAATCAGGTTTAGCTTCATTAAAACAGCCGATATCTTTAGAATGGCTCCCAATATATAACCCACATTTTTCGCTATAACTGTTTTTCTTGATTTGAGGTTAGACTGGTATTCAAGGTCAATTACATCAAAAGGTGTAACAATGACACATAAATATAAAAATAAAAAAAGCTTGTATGTTTCTGCTGTAGCATTGGTTATATAAAAAAAGAGCAGGTTTATTAAAAAAGTTACTACTGTTGCTGCAATACGCAAAAAAATTGCCGTACCTAGTATACTATTTTTGTTTTCTCTTTTTTCTACAATTTCTTTTATAAGAAAACCATCCATACCAAGAGTGGTAACGGTAACAGCTATACTTATATAAGCTAAAACATAATTAAGCTTCCCCCAAGCGTTTGGCCCCAGATAGCGAGCCACCCAAGCACCTGCCACAAGGCTTAATAATAACCTGAAGATTTTGTCGGCAGATAGCCAAACAATATTTTTTATTACCTTAACATCAATGTTTGATATTAAATTTTTAAACGCCTGGGCCATATTTTTTAACAATAATTATAAACATCTGCAAGTAGCATGCTGTTTAATTTGTATTTTAAAAACGGTATTACTAAAGTTGTAGTACAGTTTTTTTGTTAGCAATTTATTTTTTACTGCTGTAAATTTAACGCCAAAATAAAGGCGACTGCAATACCATTGAGGAATTTTCTCGATTTTATTTTTTGTGATATCATGTTGTTTAGTTTGGGGTATTAAGTGGCGATGAAATAACCGCTTAATACCCCAATATTTATTTGCCTAAGGTACTGTTGTTGCAACCCGCCACCTTGGCGTAAATAACTAATATAACCATAAATAAAAAGGTTAGACTCTAGATTGTTTCGGTATATGTATTTTCTGTATTAAATAAAGCTTCGCTAACCTGGGTTACATAAAATTAAAAAAAACCAATTTTAAGTTTATAGCTTTTGGTTAATTTTTGTCGTTTAAGGCTGCTCAGTATTGCCGGTAGAGTTTACCAGTGGCAAATATAGGCATTTTGGCTACTGATAGTAATTGCTCAAAAACCTTTGTATTTTGAAACAGGGCTTTTACCCTTTTTGCATCTCCACTTTGGTTGTTTGCCTTATATTACTACAGCACCATACAGCCACGCAGGTTCTACGCTGCCAAAAAACTGTTTTTTTACAAAATAATTATGCTATACTGTCCCCTTTTGCCATCTCGACGTTATACATAGCATTTAGTAAAATAACAGGTTTTGAGTTATTTTACTGCTTTTAAAGCCTCATCAGTCTCCTTATTTAGATTATATGCAGGAAAAATATTACCACCTTCACATGTTTAGTGGCGCAACCGTTGTATCAATGATATTGGTAAACAACCAAGGCTGCACACTTTATGCCCCGCCTGGCCATGCAACATATCACGAATGCACCCCCGTCAGCGCAAAACTGAACAACAATAAATAACCTTATACACTCTGCCCACCCTTCAGCTTTCCCACCTCCTACAAGTTGCTTTACCATCCCCCCGCAACCCAAGCACAAACCCCCGCAGGCAGCATCCTCACCCCGCTTGTATTTTGCCCAATAGCGCTACCACTGTACAAGTGTGCGACGCAACCGCAGCCCCATAGTACCACTGCTGCCGGGTACATAATATTCTTCGCATGGCATTTCCTATGGACTATGGACCATGAACCATGGACTTCTTCCTTCTTTCCCCATGGACCATCGACCATGAACCATGGACTACTTTCGTCTTTCCCCATGGACCATCGACTATCGCCCAGGAACCTCCTCCCCCCTTAAACTTATCATCATAAGCCTTTTGCAGTTCGGCAAGGGCGGCATCGTAGCCTGCCTGATCGCGAAAAGCCTCAGGGTTATAGGCGCTGCCCTCGGCGTGCTTTTGGTGCAGGTTAAACTGGCTGGCGTGGGAGGACAGCCATATATCAAACTTCAGTTGTTTCATAGCATGCAGCGTATAGGCATAGTCTGTGCCCACATTGGGGTACAGCGGCATGCCGTGCAAACGGGTTTCGCTAAGTACGCTGGGCATATTGGCAATAAGCACACGGTAGCTGTGGGCACTATCGGCCACGGTAAGCATAAAGCTGCTGGCCCCTTTGGTGTGGCCGGGGTGGTGCAGCAGGGTTATGGTGGTGCCGCCCAGGGCAATGGTATCGGCATTGTGCAGCAGGCGGTTGGCCGTAACGGGGGCAAACATGGCACCGTGGCCGCCCAGGGCATAGTCGGTAGCGCCGCCATCGGCCAGTACGGGCGCATCCTGCTCCTCTATCATAAGGGTGGCACCGGTGGCCTTTTTAATGCGTGCCATCGCGCCAACATGGTCAAAATGGGCATGGGTGGCCAGCAATATTTTTATATCGGTAAAAGCAAAACCCAGGGCCTGCACATGCCTGCGTATACTGGTGTACGACTGGTTGAGGCCGGTATTAATAAGTATATGGCCGGCGGGGGTGGTAATAAGGTAACAGGCAAGGTCGTACGTGCCTACATAATACAGGTTGCCCGCAATGCGAAAGGGCTTATAATCCCTCACCCAATCGGGCTGGCTTAATTTAGGCTCCGTAAACTTTTGCGCGTTGGCTATTG
>CAZRDD010000585.1:0-3444 GCA_964598675.1 uncultured Parafilimonas sp. | reverse complement strand
TTTGCACTAAAGAGGCTGCATTTAACAGCGCAGGGCTAAACTGTTTATAAAAGGCCCAAGGGGCTGATATGTTAGCAACAACTACAAGGTACAGGCCCATTTAGTGAAGCCCCATATTGGCGGCACTATAAGCTTGTGGCGTTAAATTTGACATTTGTATTTGTAACCACCGATAGTGAAATACAGCAAGTAAGAAAAAAAGCATAAAGCAACAGCAATAAAAAAAGGGCGCACCAAGACTGACGCACCCTTATTCACCAAAACCAACTGTAAAAATTTTAGACAGTGTATGTATTTAGATAACCCTGTGTTATTTGTTTTATCCCGCTATCAGCAAATGTGCCCGCATAAGCCCTTTTAAATGTACCGAAACCCTTTGCCTGAATTCAGGGTCATCGTACGGCACATAGTCATCGTCTTTGTTCAACAGCTTAAGGCAGTATTTTTTTGAGAGCAGCATCTGGTTTATTGTACCTATCAGCGATACCATGGTAAGCATTACATCCACCTGCTTAAACTGCCCGTTTTCTATTCCTTCGTTGATGATACTTTTAATGTACAGCGAGTTTGGCAGCAGTAGGGTTGTAATACTGTCCTGCAGCGCTTCGCGCTGGTTCATTATAAGTTCCTGGTGTATGAGGCGGTGAAACTTTCGGTGCGAAAAAAGCCTGTCAATATATGAGTCAATAATCCGGTCAATTTTCTCTATTGAGCTAAGGGTTTTATCATTCAGCAATTCTTCCAGTGTGCCCCTTGCCGATGCTGCCTTTACCTCCACCAATGCCTCAAACAGCTTTTCTTTCGAGCCAAAATAATAGTTTACCATTGCTACATTAACATCAGCCTTGGCTGCAAGGTCGCGTATGGAAGTGCCTTCAAAACCTTTTTGTGCAAAAAGCTCAATGGCAGCTTCTATTATTTGCTGTTTCTTGTCCATGTACCAGTTTTCATAATACAGTGCAAAGTTAAACGTTTGTTTGATATTAAACAAACGTTTGATTAATATTTTTTGAGATTTCCTGTAAAAATTAACATAAATAAGCCCGGCTATTAGAATTGCCGGGCTTATTTAAATATTTGCGGGTGGTTAATTGTAGTTGTATACAATTTTGCCCACTACGCGTTTTTGCTTATCGTAACAGGTTTCAGTTTGTTTAAGGCCATTATCGTTGTACTGGTATTGCCAGGTTAGGTAGGTGCCTGCGCTTTGCAGTATTTGGGTAAGCTGTACCAGCCTGCCGCCGTTATCGTACTCAAACAAAAAATCGGGCAGCATTTTTTTTGCGCGGGTATTGTAGCGCACAATATCGGTAAGCTGGTGCTGGTTGTTGTAGTAGTAAAAGTAGTTTTCTACATTGCGGCCACGTTTTTTAAGGTGTTCTTCGGCAATGTTGCCTTGTTCATCCTTTACAAAATCGGCAATGGTGGTATCGGTATTGTCTTTAATGCGCAACATGCGCACCGGGCTGCCGCCGCTGTAAAACCACTGGTGCACCTCGGTGCTGCTGCTGTTCATAAAAGTATCGCTGGTAATGGTGGTAATGCTGCTAACAAGTCCATCGGCCCCGTAGCTGTACATAACGGTGCTTTGTACATTGCCGCCTGTATCAACGGATTTTTTTATAAACCCATCCGCATAATCAGCTACCGAAACGCTGCTAACGGCAGAAGGGGCGGTACTGGTGGTAATTACCTGTGCAAAGTTGTTTATAAGCTTTTGCTGCAATACAAAGTTTTCCTGCGGGGCATCGCTGCCCTCGTAGCTTTTAGCATTTACCAGCAGTATGTGGTTGGTTTTAAGCGCCTGGTACTGGCTGTTGGTTTGCTTTAGCACCACCACATCGTTATAATAGTACTGGCCAAACGAGCAGGTAAACATCAGCAGGCCTGAAAGTAAAAAAAACAATCTCATTAAATAGTAGTTAAAGCGCGAAAATACCATAAAACGCGCATAGCTGGTTGCTTTTAGCTTTTAGTTATGGTTTTAAAGGCGGCAAAAAAAACCGGTATGAAGTACGGGGTTAGAAGTACGGGTGCAGAAGTACGTAGTACGAACCAAAGAACTTTCAAACCTTTCAAACCTTTCAAACATTCAAACTCATCAAACAGGAAACCAGGAACCTGGAACCGGAAACCAGAAACCGGGACCCCCTTACACCGTCTCCACGTTACCAAGCTCGTAAAACGCGCTGCCGAGGGATTCAATAACATCGGAGGCCAGCAGGCTCTCCTGCGACTGGTGCTGCAACGCAAGGTCGGCAGCAAGGCCGTGCAGGTAAACACCAGCCACGGCCGCATCCGGCCCGGCATAGCCCTGGCATAACAAAGCGGTAATAATGCCGGTTAAAACATCGCCGCTGCCGCCTTTGGCCAAACCGGCATTGCCGGTGGTATTAAACCAGCCCTGGCCCTGGTGGGCAATAAGTGTGTGGTGGCCTTTTAACACCACCACAATATTATAAGTCTGCGATGCCTGTATGGCCATTTCAACCCTCTCCATTTCGTTGGCAAAGCTTCCAAAAAGGCGGTCAAACTCTTTTGGGTGGGGTGTTATAATGGAACCAGCGGGTATTTTCTCCATCCATTGTTTATTAGCAGCTATAACATTAAGCGCATCAGCATCAAACACTGCCGGTTTGGCAAAGCCATCCAGCACCTGTGTTACCAAAGCGGCAGCATCCTGCCCAGTACCTATGCCGGGGCCAATACCAATGGTGGAATATTTGGTGAGCGGCTGCCCTTCCTTCTCCCCGCCCCGCAGGCTGCACATGGCTTCGGGCAGGGCGGTTTGTACAATCGTGAGCGCCGTGGCAGGTATGTGCAGGGTAGCCAGGCCCACACCGCTGCGCAGGCAGGCTTTGGCCGCAAGCAGTGCTGCGCCCATTTTGCCGGTATTGCCCGCCACCAAAAGGGCGTGGCCATACGTGCCTTTGTGGGCAAAATTGCTGCGTGGTTTAATTATGCCAGCCACCTGCGCCTTTGTTACAAGGTTGTACGTGGTTTGCACCTGCTGCGGGTACTCTGTGGCAAGGCCAATATCCAGCACATGCAATACACCAACATACGGGGCATTTTCCGCCAGCATAAAACACAGCTTTATTGCCTGAAAGGTTAAGGTGTATGTTGCTTTTATTACCGCATTGCCGTGGCAGCTTTTATCGGTATACATGCCGCTGGGCACATCTATGGCAACAGTGGCGGCTCCGCTGGCGTTTAAATGTTGCACCAGGGCGGCGCTAAGGCCGGTAAGGGGCCTGTTAAGGCCGGAGCCATACAGCGCATCCACCAACACATCGCCTGGTTCAATGGCCGGAAAGGTGGCCTCGCCCTGCACAAAAAATATGTCTGTGGTAATTTGGTGCAGGCGGTGCAGGTTGGCCTGAAAATCATCTGTACCCATTGCACCAAACTCCAATATGTACACGTGTGGTGTGTAGCCGGCCT
>CAZRDD010000584.1:0-3464 GCA_964598675.1 uncultured Parafilimonas sp. | reverse complement strand
TATCCTCCATTCAACATACCATCTCCATAGGGGCACAGGCTGCTGCCGCCCGCTTTCGCCCCATTATAATGACGGGCATTGCCATGATAGCCGGTATGGTGCCTATGGCACTCGGGCTTGGCGAAAGTGGCAAGCAAACCTCGCCACTTGGTATAGCTGTTATTGGCGGGTTAGTCTTCAGTACGGTGGCAAGCCTGTTGCTGTTGCCCGTGTTATACAATTGGGTAATTGGAAAAAGTAAAAAGCATAACAATTCATTCGATCCTTCAGACGAAAACTCTTTGTATTATGACAACATTGATTAACCGTTACGCTGTTTATATGCGCACAAGCGCTGGCATGTTACTTTGCAGTGCCTTGCTGCTTGCCTGCAATACACCGGAGGCCCCTGCAAAAGCGCCTGTTGCTGGTGCAGATACTATAAAGGTATTTGTGCTAAAAGCTGATTCTGCCCAAAAAGCGGTTTCACTGCCTGGTGAATTACTGCCTTATCAAAATGTGCAAATACGCGCCAAAGTGCAGGGGTACATCAAAAAACTAAATGTAGATATCGGCTCCATAGTAACAAAAGGGCAGGTGCTAGCTATCATCGAAGCCCCTGAAATAAATACCCATATACAGGAACTGGAGGAAAGAGTGCAGTCTGCGAAGGCAAAATACCAAAGCAGTAAAGATTACTACGAGCGCATTAATATTGCCTCAAAGGCTGATGGGGTAATAGCCCCCAGCGAATGGCAGCGTACCAAAAACCAGGTGCTGGCCGATAGTGCCGATTACCGGGCAGCCCTGCTGGCGGCATCCTCCCTTAAACAAACAGGGGATTATTTAACCGTTGTAGCTCCCTTTAGTGGGGTGATAAGCAAACGTAATATTGAGTTAGGCTCGTTTGCAGGTAATATTGGCGATAAACCATTGTTTGAGCTGGAGGATAATACCGTGCTCAGGCTTAGGGTGGCGGTGCCGGAGGTGTATACAGCCGCATTGCTGCCATCCAATACAGGTGATGTTACTACCCGTGCGTTGCCAGATACTAAATTTAAAGCCCTGCTCAAACGTAAATCTGGCATTATAGATAACAATACCCGCACCGAGCTTTGGGAGTTTGAAATACCCAACACATCCGGCCAGTTAAAAGCGGGTGGCTATGCAGATGTAAAACTACAGTTTCTGCGGGCAAAGCCTTCACTTACGGTGCCTGCCTCTGCGGTGGTTACCACCCTGGAAAAACGCTTTGTTACCAAAGTTTCCAAAGGCACAACACAATGGGTAGATGTAAGGCCCGGTTTTAACCTGGGCGACAGGACTGAAATTTTTGGCGATTTGCAGCCGGGCGATACATTGGTGGTTAAGGGTAATGAAGAACTGAAATCAGGGGTAAAAATAATAACCAAACTGTAATCGGGCTATTCAAAGTACATTTTATTTGCTGTTCCGGGTAAAGAAAATGTATTTGATTTGAAATATATGTAGTTAACTACGTATATTTGTACGCAAATTATTTTTATGGCAGAAGTATTTACCATTGTGCCGTTGGATAACAAATGGTGCGAGCAGATAGCAGGGCTGATATTGCCCATACAGCAAATAGAGTTTAATGTACCTATAACACTGGAAGGCCAGCCCGACCTGCTGGATATTGAAACCAATTACCTTGCTGGCGGCGGCGGTTTTTGGGGGGCTGTGGTTGATGGTGAACTGGTGGGTACAATAGCCCTTATGTCCACAGGGCATAATGCGGGGGTAATACGCAAAATGTTTGTACGCAAAAATTACCGGGGTAGCCAATACGGTATAGCGCAAAACCTGTTGCAAAAGCTAATTGACGAATGCAGGGGTAAGGGGATAACAGATGTTTACCTGGGTACTTTTGACGCGTTAAAGGCTGCCTGCCGTTTTTACGAGAAAAATGGTTTTGTACAACTAACGAAAGAGGAGTTGCCACACTTTTTCCCTTACATGAAGCCCGATAACGTTTTTTATACACTACACTTAACAGCGTAATACCATTGTGATGAATGCAATTGACCAGGCCGGGCTGTTGGCCATTTCAACAAGGCTGCAACGGCTGAGCGACCAGTTACGCAAGGATGGCCTGCTTATTTATAAGCAGTATGGCATTGCTTTTGAGCCAAAATGGTTCCCGGTAATTTACACGTTGCATATAAAACCAGTTTTAAGTGTGGTTGAACTTGCCGCCGAAATTGGCTACGCCCATCCCTCTACCATTAGCCTGTTAAAAGAGCTTGAAAAGGAAAAACTGATACAGAGCAAAAAAGACAAAGGTGATGAGCGGAAGCGCCTGATACAGCTAAGCCCAAAAGGGGAGGAGTTGGTAGAAAAAATGCAGCCCGTCTGGAATATAATGGTGGCCGCCATTACGGAGCTTACCAATACCACCAATAACCTGATGCGCGCCATTGAGGAAGTGGAAGCGCAAATGCAGCAGCAGGGCTTTTACCAGCGTGCCTTAAAGCTGGCAAAAAACAGCTAACCTAAATTGCTAACACCACTAATACTATTGATTGTTTAAAAAACTTGCCAGCTCATGCAGCTTGTCTGTATTAATATAATCTACCCCCGTCTGCATAAACTGTTTCCAGGCATTTTCATTATCGGGTGCATCCCAAAAGCGAACTGTTTTATGCAATTTGTGTGCCTTGCTGATGGCTTCATATAAAGCAGCTTTGTCTTTTTCTTCCAAAACACCATCCCCTTTCCATTTGGTATAATTTTCGAGGTCGGAACTAAGCATGGCGATACGTGATAATGCCCGGGCAGGGTAATCGTGCATAAGTTCCCCGTCAAACGAAACAAATGAGGGGTAGTTAACCAGTAAAGAGTCGGCGGGTTTGTTGCCGGTAATTACAAAATGTATTTTAGGTTGCTTTACCAGGGCTTTGTAACCAGCCAGCACTTCCACCAGTTTTTTAATGGTTGAAATGGGGGCTGTTTTAATATCAATCAGCAGTTGCAGGCTGCGGCTGGTATCCGCATACGGAAAACCATGATTGGCGGTTACTTTCTGCAATAGCGGGGTAAGGTAATAGTTTTGTATTGTGCGTTTAAGCTTGGTATCAGCAAACTCATGGCCCACCAGCAGCGAATCGTGCAGCAAAAATATATCCACTTCAATTGAGCCAAAGCCCTCGCCATAAGCCGTTGTAAAAGGCTGCGGGTGCATATAATCGTTGTGTGCATGGGCATTTGCAACGGTATAACGGGCTGGTTGTGCTTTTGCTGTAAAGCAAACGGCAATAGTCAATGCTGCAAGTATACATTTCATGGCCTAATTATTTACAGTTAGTACGCAAATGTATAGGCTGTTTACATTGCATTTGCGGGGCCGAATTAATTTTAAATTACTATTCAACGCCAGCCTTAACGGCAAAAGATCCTTACGGTATAGGCAATGTATAGTCCTGAAATAAGTTGACAGATTTTAAATTGTCCCGGTTGCCTCAGGT
>CAZRDD010000583.1:0-3471 GCA_964598675.1 uncultured Parafilimonas sp. | reverse complement strand
ACCCTTACCTTTGGCACTACACAGGGCCTAACCGGCCAACCGGTGGTAACCGCCTACGAGGCTGGTACTGTAGATATGGTGTCGCTGGAAAACAATGCCAATATGGGCTACCTTTTGCCCTATAACCAGTTTGCCAAACTTACCGGTTACGACTTTTATATATGGTACCGTAACAGTTTTAAAAGCCAGAAATACCCGCCCGAAAAAATATCGCTTACGGATGATGATATCTTTCTGGATGATAACTACGGTATGTATTACGGTTTTAAAGCCACGGAGCAGGGGCAGCGCTGCCGTTTTACCTACACCTACCAATACACCGATGCAAAATATTTTACCCGCTCCTTTTTTCACCAGGGCATACCTATAAAACAAAACTCCATTGTTATAAAAGTACCCGCCTGGCTGGAGCTTGAAATACAGGAAGAAAACTTTGGCAGCGCCTGGCATATTAAAAAAACGGTTCAAAAAGATAAGGATTTGGTTACCTATACTTACATTGCCGAAAACCTGGCAGCCATAAAGCAGGAGGCCAACTCGCTTTCGCGCCCTTATTACCTGCCGCACCTTATATTTACCGTAAGGGGCTACACCATCAACCAAAAAAAGTACAACGGCTTTAAAACGCTGGATGATATGTATGCCTGGTACCACCTGCTGTACAGCAAGGCTGAGAATAAGCCAGCCGAATTAAAAGCACAGGTAGAGGCGCTTACAAAAGGCAAAACCACCGATGAGGATAAAATTAAAGCCATCTATTACTGGGTGCAGGATAACATACGTTATGTAGCTTTTGAGGAAGGCTACTCCGGCTTTGTGCCGCAAACAGTGCAGCTGGTGTATAAAAACAAGTACAGTGATTGTAAGGGCATGGCCAACCTTGTTACCGAAATGCTTAAACTGGCGGGTTACGATGCGCATTTTGCCTGGATAGGCACCCGCGACATACCCTATAACCGCACCCAGGTACAGAGTATGTGTGTTGATAACCACGCCATTAGCGTGCTGTATTATGGCGGTAAAACCTATTTTATTGATGGTACCGAAAAATACCAGGCGTTTGGCAAAAATGCCTATCGCATAGCTGGCAAACAGGTGCTGGTTGAAAGCGGCGATACCTATAAGGTTGAAACCGTGCCAGCCTCAACCATTGAGGAGAATGCTGTTAGCACCAAAGCCAGCCTTACCCTGGGGGATGATAACCTTACCGGGCATGTTACGCTTACATTTAACGGTGCATCGCGCGGGTTGTTCCACTACATTTACAACAATATACCGGCCGATAAACGCAAAGAGTTTACCCGTACCCTGGTTGAACTGAGCAATAAAAACGCCGAGGGTACCCATATTAAAACATCCGATTTCAGCAACAGGGATATACCCATTACCATTGAAGGCGATATTGAAATAAACAACCAGGTTACCCTGGTGGATAATGTGTATTACACGGCCATTGATTTCTTTCCCGGTACGTTAACCTCTTTCATTCCCGATAAGGAAAGGCAAAACCCTATTGATATGGATGAAGTGTATGTAGACAGGGCCGAAGTTACGCTGCAACTGCCTGCGGGTGCAAAGCCCGAGGCTACGCCAAAGCCGCTGGTTGATTCGTTTAAGGCCAACAGCATCAATGCATCGTATGCCATAAAAGGCAACACCATTACACTCACCAAAAACATGCAGCTTGCCACACCGGTAATTTACCCAACCGATTTTACCGCCTGGAACACCTTTATTGATAAAATAAGGGCTTTTAACCGCAGCAATGTAAGCGTACACGAGTAAGCGCTGCTTTGGTTAACACAACCGTTGCATTTAACATTAACCCGTTGCAATTAAAAAAAATGAAGAAAATATTTATAATACACTGTTTGCTGATTGCGGTAACATTTAGTTATGCGCAGCAGCATATTACCAAAGGCCAGCTTGCGTTTTTAAAAAATGGCCTTAAGCTTAATAAACTGCTGGCAGATGGCGACAAAGATTTTGACTATACCAATGCTGCCGGAAAATGGGAGGATGAAAGCGCCGTAATACTTGCCCAAAAAACCAGTTTTGATTTTGACCGTAAAGGTGTTAGCGTGGGTAAGCGCATAGGCCGTAACATTTGGGGGGTAATTTTTGCATTGCCCACCCTGGGTACCTCGATAATAGCGGCCAATTTGGACAACAGCACCAAAATGCTGATTGAGGAACGCGAGCGCCGCAGAATTTTGCTGAAAGACCGCTTTGCGGTAGACCTCTACTCCATACTGTATTTCCGTTTGTCTGCCGAGGGGGATGCTTTTGCCGCAAGGGTTATTAAAGCCAATGGCGAAGTAAAAGAGGTTGACCTTTCTGAAGCGATAAGCGTTGAAAACATAAACAGCGTACCCAACCTGTTTACCAGTTATACGGATAGTAAATTCTCCTCATCGTACCACCCCGATTATTTTAAACTGGCTGTGCCCGACCTGGAAGAGGGCGATATTATTGAGTACGAATACATTAACTATAACCCCAAAGCCTTTGGGCATAACCCCACCTATATTGAGTTTGACCCCATTTACTACCTGTGCAACCGGTATATGCCTGTGGTACACCAGGCCATAGAGGTAGTATCGGAAGACAGGCGGTACCACGTTAGTTACAAAAGCCTTAAAGGGGCCCCCGAGTTTACCGAAACCAAAGCCAGCGGTAAAACCGTTTACCGTTGGGAGGATAATAACCGTGATAAAATAAAGGATACCCGTTACCTGAACGAGTACCTGGAGCAGCCATCGGTAAAATTTCAGATGGTGTATGCAGGCGGCAGCGGCGATAAACTGGTATGGTTTAAAAACAGCAGCGACATGCAGAAGGATGTTGCGCCCGAGGACCTGTCGGAAAAAATTAAAGCGTTTTGGTTTAACTACTCCAAATTACTGGATGCCAGTAACTATGCCCCGCCTGCAGGCAATGTGTACGATGTGGAAAAAAGCATTTTTAAGCAACTTAAAAAGCGAGGTATTACCGACCAGGATGAGGCAGAATACGTACGCAAGGCATATTACACCATACGCGGGCAAACCATGTACCGCTACTGGAGCGATTATGCCTTTGCCAAAGTGTTTGCCGGGTTATTAAAGGAGAAAGATATACCCTGCGATATAGTGGTAACCGCATCGGGCGACAAAACAAACCTTGATAAAATTGCTTTTGCGCAGGAGCTGTCGTGGGTGGTGAAGTATAAAAAAGACTACTACTGTAACCCTGCCGACCATTTAAACCCCGGCGATGTACCTGCCGAGCTTTGTGGCAACAATGCCATACTTTTTAACCCGGTAAATGCTGGCGCTAAAACACAAGCCGAAATTATACCCCAAACCGATACGCTTGCCAACAAGTACACTGAGCAGTTGGCCGCAACATTAGACCTTGCAAAAGGCAGCATGGCGATTGTAAAAACCGTTGAAGCAAATGGGTTGATTAAGCAGGATATACAGGATAATG
>CAZRDD010000582.1:0-3471 GCA_964598675.1 uncultured Parafilimonas sp. | reverse complement strand
CAGGCACTACGGGTATGCCCATAAAATCGGGCACGTTAAACCATCTTCAGCTTGCATACCAGGAAGCCATTGCAGCAGTGGCGCAAGGCCTGGTGGGTGCGGCGTACAGCAGCAGCACCGGTTACATTTTATATGGCTGTGTAAACAGTGGCAGCGGCAGCAGTTACAACATTAGCGCAGGCGCCGTTTTTTACAATGGGGAGGTGTATTTAACGCCATCGGCAAGCTTTACCACTGGGGGCAGCAATGTGGCGGTGGGCGTAATTACCACGGGCCATTATTTTGATGCTACGGCAGACCATGTATCGTTTACCGATGGATCGATTAAAGACGTGCATGTGATACGTACGATGGTGTTTCAGGCGGGGCTGAGCGGATCGGGCGCGGTTAATTTTGTAGCCCTGGCCGATGTGGGCAAACGCCTTTGCGGCACCATTGGCGAGCTAAAAATTTGGAACTGGCGCTTTTATGGCGGCACCCTCAGCACCTATTTTGACAGTACCGGCCTGGGTACACACCCTTACACCCTGGGCTGGGCCATTGCCAACGGCAACAACAGCACCGATGATATGGGCGGCATATTTGCCGTGGGGTACACCGCTGCCGACATCGACTACAACAACCCCTTCAGCGATGTGGGGGGCGAGAAAAAGCACCTGCTAACCCTTGCTGAAATGCCTGCGCACAGCCACAACATTGTGGGCGCACAATCGCACTGGGGTGTATCGGGCGATGGCGATATTCATGGCCGTGGCGTTACCGGCAGCGACTTTGATACCGACATGGCTGGTGGCAGCACAGCCCACGAAAACCGCCCGCCCTACCGCAGCGTGCTGTATGTTCAGCGTATTGCGTAAGTGGTTGTGTATTGCCTTACACCTTATGCCTTATGCCCTATGCCTTATGCCCTATGCCTTATGCCCTATGCCTTATGCCTCACGACTTACACCTTATGCCTTAAACCCTATGCCTTATACCTTATGCCCTACACCTTATGCCTTACACCTTATGCCTTACACCTTATGCCTTACACCTTTTTATCGTGCTTCTATCAACTAAAAACCACAAACTATAAACTACAAACCTTCTTCAGCTTCTTGCTTGCTTCAGGCTGCGCGGGCCTCTTGCCTTACTTTTTTCTCTTGAAAGAAAAAAGTAACAAAAAAGTTCAAGGCGAAACCCGAACGCTCCGCGCGTTTTCGCCGGGCCAGCGCCTCCTGTTACTTCGCTGCGCATGCTTTTTTTTGGATGGTTGCGTGATACGTTGGTATCTGCTCGCTTATGTTTTGGCTGCTAATAGTTGCGCCGTTTCATCTGGCCCTAAACTCCCGTTTCAGGTTAGCTTGTAGGCTGGTTTTGGTTATTGCCGCGTTTCATTTGGTGTGGCTGGCTGTTTCATTTTCAAATTTTCAAATTGCCTAATTTTCAAATTGTGCTGTTGCGCAGTTTTATCTGGCCCTAAACTCCCGTTTCAGGTTAGCTTGTAGGCTGGTTTTGGTTATTGCCGCGTTTCATTTGGTGTGGCTGGCTGTTTCATTTTCAAATTTTCAAATTGCCTAATTTTCAAATTGTGCTGTTGCGCAGTTTTATCTGGCCCTAAACTCCCGTTTCAGGTTAGCTTGTAAACTGGTTTGGGTTGTTAGCTGCGCTGCTTTATCTAACTGGTTGTTTTGGTTAATTCTGTTTGTCTTCGCACATCAGTACAATCAGAAAAATCAGATAAATCAGTGGTCCATTTTCAAATTTCTTCCTTTAACCCTTTTAAACCCTATTTTAATGCCCAACAATAAAGCTTACAGCAGTGCCACCCTGGTTAAAAGTTATGTAAAACCGCGCTATTATCGCCTTGTTAATGGTTATGCCAGTCTTAACGAGGTTAGTAAAAGCCGCGTGGTTAACCAGGCCCTTAAAAAGTTTTTTGATGAAATGAGCGAGGAAGACCGCCAGCGTATGATGCGCGAAGTAAGGGAGGCGCGGGAGGAATAAAAATAGCGTATTTAACCCTCTCTTTTATGGTCTTTTCACCGTTTTTTTGCATGGCTGTTTTACCTAATTTCAGCACAAACATCAACACCATGAAAAAAATTACCTCAGCTGTAGTAATGCTGCTGTTATTGGTTACTGCTCACAGCCAGTCAGCCATTGCTTTAACTAAAAAATCGTTTACGGGTTATACAGGTGGCCCTGCCGAAATTGTGGCAGACAGCATACTAACCATTGTAAACGCAGTGTACAACTCTAAAGGTTTTAAAGATTCGCTTACAGCCTTAACCTTTAAACACCGGGGCAATAACTGCCATTGCAACAACGATATTGTTATGACGGGAGACATAATAAAAGGCAGCGACGTTTACGCCCATCTTTTTAAAGTGCTTACCCCAAAAATTGATATTGTAATTAAAAAACATAGCCCCAGTGGCCTTGGTATAACCCCCATTTGTACAAACCATATTACATCTTTTAAAAATAATGTGGCGAGCGATATGCCGGAGTTACCGCTTAGCGCGGCATTGGCAGTAAATGTATGCCATGAGTATTTTCACAGCCTTGGCTACTGCCATACCTATACCAGCCTGCGTGAGCGTGATACCAGGCCCGATGGAACCCACGTAAACTGGGAAATTTATAACAGGGATGTTACCTACCGCATTGGGTGGATAGTGTACGACATTTTAAACCGATGGATAAACAAGGAGCATAAGCAATACCCTTATCATATATAAAAATCAACAGCACTTCAATTAACCCCTCGCCCATTACTTGCACCCTTTCAACCAAAGGGTGCATTTTTTTGCCGTGTTGTCATTGCACAGTAACTAACCCCCTTTATACAGCTTAACAAATATCACCACAGTAAGTATACAATACAGTAACATTCCTGCATTACCCAAACGCCTTAACAACGGGCGTTGCAGGCTAAACCGTTTGCTGTACGCATAAAACTTTTTTTGGTGTATTGATTGGCAGTATACCACTATGCCAGCCACGGCAAAGGCCACAAAACTAAACCGCCATACTGCCGGGCCTATACCGAAAAAATTACAAATAACGTACGCCAGCGATAACAGGTTTAAGGCCATAACTATTGTGGTATTGCATGCCGCATTAATTTCACTTTGAATATCGCTACTGCCTATAAAAACAAACAAACGGTAAAATTTATAAAACAAATATTTGTAAATCATTGTGATTACGTTGCCGGGCTTTAGGGTTATGGTTTTATACCTTTCAATATTAAATGATGGTTTGCCTGGCAACAGCAAGGGTAAATATAGGCAAACATTGGCAGGGTACTCCATAAAGGATACCCACAACCCCGCCAAACGGCAAATTATTATAACATTTAGCTGTTTGCTATTATATTACCCTGGTAAACTGGGTTATGGGGAGGGGGGCAACATTTCCCCAAAAAGCGAGATGCCTGTGTGCGGCGCTTCGCCCCAGCGAAGGCTTTAACCACATAGAAAGATA
>CAZRDD010000581.1:2474-3472 GCA_964598675.1 uncultured Parafilimonas sp. | reverse complement strand
CAATAAGGCCGCCAAACGTAGAGGTGATAACACCCATTACAACAGCATATTCCTCATTAATACCAAACAGCAGGCTTTTTTCAATACCAGCAATGGTAAATAAACCTAAACCGGCAGCATCGGTAAAAAAGATAATCCGCCTGAACTCCCTGAAATTTGATTTGAAAATAAACGTAATGCCCGTAGCAGAGCAAACAAGCAGCAGGGCTATATTGTCGTTTATCCAGTTAACCGGCCGTACGCCAATCAGCAGGTCGCGCAGGGTGCCACCGCCGTAAGCCGTAACAAAAGCCAGCACTGCTGCCCCAAAAACATCCATTTTATAGGTACGGGCCTTAAGAGCACCCGTAACCGCAAAAATAAATATACCGGTGTAGCTAACAATCTCAAGCAAATTCATGCCGGAAAGGTAGAAAAGAAAAAACGAATTAAAAGGCCACGTATATTTGATAAGGCGCATGCAGTACATTTTACCATCCGCAATATTTTTTAACAGCTTGCCCCGCCTAAACTTAATGTTATGTATCAAACATTGTTAACAAGCCTTGAGGAGAATATCTTTACTGTTACAATCAACCGCCCCGATAAATTAAATGCACTTAACAGGCAGGTTTTAAAAGACTTAGAAGAAGTGCTGGAGGAAGTATATGTAAACGATCTTATCCGTTCTGTTATTATAACCGGCGCAGGCAATAAAAGCTTTGTAGCCGGTGCCGACATCAGCGAATTTATTGGCCTTAGCAATGGCGAAGGCGCTGCACTGGCCAGGCACGGCCAAAACCTCTTTTTTAAAATTGAAAATGCCCCCAAGCCAATTATTGCAGCGGTAAACGGTTTTGCACTGGGCGGTGGTTGCGAGCTGGCAATGGCCTGCCATTTTCGCATAGCTGCCGACAATGCTAAATTTGGCCAGCCGGAAATAAACCTGGGCATTATACCCGGTTATGGCGGCACCCAGCGTTTAACACAGCTTATTGGCAAAGGCCGTGCGCTGGAAC
>CAZRDD010000581.1:0-2464 GCA_964598675.1 uncultured Parafilimonas sp. | reverse complement strand
TTGCAATACGGCCTGGTAAACCATGTTGTACCGCAGGCCGAATTGCTTGATAAAGCTAAAACCATACTGGGCGTTATAAACAGCAAAGCCCCGTTGGCACAGGCGGCCTGCATTACTGCCGTAAATGCAGTATTTGACGAAGCGCAAAACGGTTACAATATAGAGGCTGAAGCATTTGGCAAATGCTTTGGCACCGAGGATATGAAAGAAGGCACCACCGCCTTTATTGAAAAAAGAAAAGCGGTGTTTGCGGGTAAGTAGCCATAATAATAAAACATCCTTTACTTATGTTGGCCGGTGCAAACCTTCCGGCAAAATCAGTAAATAAGATTTTTATAAAACAAAAAAAAGCGTTTATCTTACCATTTCGATTGCATGCCAAAATACATTTAATCTAAACGTATGGGTATAAGAGTTGCAATCAATCATAATACAACTTACAGCTACGACAGGCCTGTTTCTTTGTCGCCGCACATTTTCAGGCTAAGGCCAGCGGTGCACTCACGAACGCCTATTGAGTCGTATTCGTTCAAAATATCCCCCAAAGACCATTTTATTAACTGGCAGCAGGACCCCTTTGGCAACTACCAGGCAAGGGTTGTTTTTCCTGAACAAACCCGGGAGTTGAAGATTGAAGTAGAGGTTATTGCGGATATGATTGTTATTAACCCATTCGATTTTTTTGTGGAAGAATATGCCGAAACCTTCCCTTTTGCTTACAAAGGCGAACTTGCCAAGGAACTGATACCCTACCTGGAAGTAAGGGAAAGCGGCGAACTGCTTACTGAATGGCTTAGCAAGGTAGACCGTACCACACCCACCCGTATCGTTGATTTTTTAGTGCATCTTAACCAGCGCATCAATACAGATATTGGCTACAATATACGCATGGAGCCGGGTGTGCAACCCTGCGAGGAAACATTGGGCAAGGCCCGTGGCTCCTGCCGCGATTCGGCCTGGCTGTTCGTGCAAATTTTACGGCACCTGGGGCTGGCTGCCAGGTTTGTATCAGGCTACCTGGTGCAGCTCACAGCCGATGTAAAATCGCTGGATGGCCCCTCTGGCCCGGAGAAAGACTTTACCGACCTGCACGCGTGGACGGAAGTGTACATACCGGGCGCTGGCTGGATTGGGCTTGACCCAACCTCCGGCCTGTTTGCTGGCGAAGGGCATATACCGTTGGCCTGCACGCCCGATTTTGCCAGTGCTGCCCCCGTGGTTGGCGCTACCGATAAATGCGAAACCACTTTTAGCTTCAGCAATACTGTAACCCGCCTGCACGAAGACCCGCGTTTTACAAAGCCCTATACAGAGGAACAATGGGCCGCCATTGAAGCCCTGGGTTACAAGGTGGATGAAGATCTTAAAAATGGAGATGTGCGTTTAAGCATGGGGGGCGAGCCTACATTTGTTTCTATTGACGATATGGAGTCGGAACAGTGGAATACTGCTGCTGATGGCAAAGAAAAACGCATCCTCTCCCACGAACTTATTTTTCGCCTGCGCGAAGCCTTTGGCCCCAACGGCATGCTGCATTACGGGCAGGGCAAATGGTACCCCGGCGAACCCCTGCCCCGCTGGCAGTACGGCCTTTACTGGCGTAAAGACGGTGTACCCGTGTGGCGCAACGTTAACCTGATTGCCCACGAAAAAACATGGCGCGGCTATACCCATAAAGATGCAGAAATGTTCGCTTACGAACTGGCTAAATACCTTGCGGTAAGCACTGACAATATTAGCCCGGCGTATGAGGATGCTTTTTATTTTTTATGGACAGAAGGTAAAGTACCTGTAAATATTGACCCCCATAAAGGCAATTTAAAGGACTCATTAGAGCGGCGCACCCTTGCACAACTGTTGGATAAAGGCCTTGGCGAACCTGCAGGCTATGTATTACCGCTGGCCTGGAACCATTGGAGCAACAGCTGGCGTACTTGCAAATGGCTGTTTAACCGGGAACAGTTGTACCTCATCCCCGGCAACTCGCCCATGGGCCTGCGCCTGCCGTTGGATTCAATACCGGCTGCAGAAGATTCAGCCATAGAATACGAAGAACGGAGCCTTTTTGAGGAACTGCCCCCATTGGGAATGTATTACGATACCATAGCATCCCGCTACGGTTTTATGAACGAGCAAGCCTTGCCTGCTAAAAAATTAGTGCAGCAAACAGCAGAAGAGGAGAAAAAGAAGGCCAAAGAAAAGCCGGAACCACCAAAAGAAAAAAGGAAGATACTGTTTGAAGTGCCAGTTATTAAAACAGCGCTTTCGGTAGAGGTGAGGGATGGTATTTTATATGTATTCTGCCCCCCGGTGAGTTACCTTGAGCATTATCTTGACCTGGTTGCTTCTGTTGAAGCCACTGCGGCTAAACTGAATATACCCGTAAGGATTGAAGGATACGAACCACCCAGGGATTACCGCTTAGAGCGCCTGGTGGTATCGCCCGACCCCGGTGTTATTGAAG
>CAZRDD010000580.1:0-3497 GCA_964598675.1 uncultured Parafilimonas sp. | reverse complement strand
AAAATACGGCCACACAAAGGGCAGGTACAAACTGCTAAAAACATTACCACCTATTTGCAGGGCAGCCAGGTGCATGCCGCTGAAAAAAAACAGGTGCAGGACCCCTATTCCTTCCGTTGTGTGCCGCAGGTGCACGGTGCTACCAAAGATGTTTTTGCCAATGTGATGCAGGTGTTTTTAACCGAAATAAACTCCGTTACGGATAACCCAAATATTTTTCCTGATGAGGATATCATTGTTAGTGGTGGCAATTTTCACGGGCAGCCGCTTGCGTTGCACCTTGATTTTTTAGCAATTGCCATGAGCGAACTGGCCAATATCAGCGAACGGCGTATTTACCAGCTTATCAGCGGGCAGCGCGGCCTGCCACTTTTTTTGGTGAAGGAAGCAGGCCTTAACAGTGGTTTTATGATACCCCAATACACAGCAGCGGGCATTGTTAGCGAAAATAAACAGTTGTGTACGCCTGCTTCGGTGGATTCTATTTCCTCCTCCAACAACCAGGAAGACCACGTGAGTATGGGTGCTAATGCCGCTACTAAATGCTTGCGGGTGATAAACAATGTGGAAAAAGTTTTAGCCATAGAGTTGCTTAGTGCAGCCCAGGCGCTCGATTTCAGGCGGCCGCTTAAAAGTTCGCCGGTACTGGAAAAGCTGCATGCTGCTTTTAGAAAAGAAGTAAGTTTTAATGAGGAAGACAGGGTATTGCACGACGATATGATAAAGGCGATTGCGTTTTTGAGGGCGTATGAGGTGGGGTAAATGGAATGATATGTAAGAGGCAATTTCATAGTTCCCTACCAAGCTGATGTAAGTATTAGGTAAATGAAATAAATTGGATGTACCATTTAATAAAACCAAAATAGCCTTAGGAACCTATTTTGCAGAAGATGAAAGACAGTCTAAAATTAGCTAAAGAAAATTTTGTTCAAAGATGGGTTGATGCTTATGGCGAAATGCACTTGTATTATCAATACCAGGAGCAATCCGTTTCCTTTAAGTATGCCGATTCATTCAGCTATGACTTAAAGGGTTTTAAAAATGCTAAAATCAATGCAGGCAGCAAAGTGTACAATAATGCTCCTGCTAATGATGTTGGGTATGGCAGGTATGGATTTAACAAAGATGATTTTTTAACAACCGCTGAAATATATAGTAATGGAAAACTAAGTTGGATTGGCTTTTTTAAAAAGGACGATCATTTAATTGAATATGTAGAATTTGATGTTGAGCGGAAAGTGCCAGTTTGCATTAAGTCTATTTTGTTTGACAATGGCAAAAAAAGCGATGTATCAATCAGCAAGTACCAATGGCAGAAGTGGTTTTTACACAATAGACAATAGCAGTACACTTAACACCGTAAACGAGGGTTTTAATGATGGGCATTCAGTTATATGTACTATTGAAAAATACCAATATGCGGGTGATATAATAGAAAGGGCTTATGGGTTAAATATTATGCCGGGTGGCGGAGAGTATGCTTTTGAGGACGTTTATATTTATGATGACGGAAAGTTAAAAAGAATAAAAACATATTTAGAAGATGGCAATACTTATATAAAATACATTGCGCCATCTAAGAAAAAGCTTTCCGAAATTATGCAGGAGCTTTCAGTTGCATTTAGTGATTATCTAATTTCTTTACTTAAAAAAAATGCTTTTAGCAGCCCTTTGTTTTGCATTGAATTGAGTTACCAGTATTGCTATACTTATTGGCCAAGCCCGGCAATAATTACAGAAGAACAAATGAAGAATGCCATCAAAAACAAAAATGAAAGCCTGCTATATGAAGCAAATTTTATAGAAGTAACCGGAGAGATACCACCGACCCTCAATGAATTGTACCAGGAATTTTATCAGCGGATAGAAACCGGAAAAAATTGGGAGGCTGGAAGAAGAATGCTAATACAGACTGCCAGGCTAATGACAGCCTCTAAGCTGATGAAACAGATACCTGTAGCAGAAGATTTCATCGTTTTTCCAATTGAATGGGAGCTTGAAGGTGATGAATTGACGAAAATTTTATTTAAATGCGGAGCCTCTAAAACCAACATCAAAAATTGGAGACAATCAGGCTTTGTTGCGTAGGTATCCTTTTTAGGCTTTTAGCGAAATATGCAAAGGTTTTATTAATGTTCTAACGCTTCTCAGGAAAATAATTAAGGAAACATCAAATGGTTGTAAATAAAACATCATTACAATTTTATAAAACGCATCAAACATGTCCAATACATTAAACGCCATCCCAAAAACACCCACAGGCACCACACTTAATTGCAAAGGCTGGATACAGGAGGCGGCTTTGCGAATGCTGCTGAACAATTTAGACCCTGCCGTGGCCGAGCGCCCGGAAGATTTGATTGTGTACGGTGGCCGTGGTAAGGCTGCCCGCAACCATGAGGCGTTGTACAATATTATTGCCGCGCTAAAAGTGCTGGAAAATGATGAAACCTTATTAATACAAAGCGGTAAGCCGGTGGGTATTTTGCGTACACATACCAATGCGCCCAGGGTGCTTATTTCAAACAGCCAGTTGGTGCCAAAATGGGCTACCTGGCAGCATTTTGATGAACTGGAGAAAAAAGGCCTGATGATGTATGGGCAAATGACGGCCGGTAGCTGGATATACATTGGCTCGCAGGGCATTGTACAAGGCACTTACGAAACGTTTTCGGCGGTGGCCAACAAGCATTTTGGCGGCACCTTAAAGGGCACCCTAAGCGTAACAGCAGGACTTGGCGGTATGGGTGGCGCACAGCCTTTATCTATTACTATGAATGAAGGGGTGGCACTTATTGCCGAAGTGGAGGAGTGGCGTATTGATAAGCGTATTGAAACCCGTTACCTTGATGTTAAGTACACCAATATTGATGAGGCTATTGATGCCGCACTGATTGCCAAAGCCAATGGCGAAGCCATAAGTATTGGTGTTTTATGCAATGCAGTGCTGTTGCTGCAAAGGCTTATTGAGCGAAATATAATTGTAGATGTGTTAACAGACCAAACATCGGCGCACGACCCGTTGATAGGCTACATACCCCATACGCTCACCAATGAGCAGGCCAACAGCCTGCGTAAAGATGACCCTGCCGCGTACCTTGAACTGAGCTATGCCAGTATGAAGCTGCACGTGGAGTTGATGCTGCAATTACAAAAAAGGGGAACTGTTACGTTTGATTATGGCAACAACCTAAGGGCCAGAGCGCAGGAAAAAGGTTTGCAAAATGCCTTTGATTTTCCCGGCTTTGTACCGGCTTATATTCGGCCCTTGTTTTGCGAGGGCAAAGGCCCCTTCCGTTGGGCAGCCCTTAGTGGCGACCCGGAGGATATTGCAGTTACAGATGAAGTGATAGCGGGAATGTTCCCCGAAAATGAAAGCCTGCAACGCTGGTTAAAACTTGCTAAGGAACGGATAGCCTTTCAGGGGTTGCCCGCCCGTATATGCTGGCTGGGCCAGGGAGAAAGAGAGAAAGCGGGCCTTGCTTTTAACGAACTGG
>CAZRDD010000579.1:0-3500 GCA_964598675.1 uncultured Parafilimonas sp. | reverse complement strand
AGCGCTATTAAACTTAGGGCCAAGCCACCCGTCAACGCCACCCAAATAGTATATAATCTTCGAGTCGCCCCACGAGAAATCGCCTGCACCCCTTACAGCCCAAATTAAGTTGCGGTATATTTTGTAATAATAGCGTGCATCAAAACCAACGTTAAAAATTGGTTTGGGGGTTGAAGTACTATTAGTGTTTGTGTTGCCCGATAACGGAAAATCAATATCGGTAAATACCTTCCAGCGCAGGCCATTCCAAATATTTTGTGCCGGGTTAACTGTGTTATCGTGCACGTACTCAAAATGCGATACCACCGTGTATTTGGCTGTATCTTTTATTTTAAGTGTGTTAAGGTCGGGATAGTTAAACTCGTTATCAAAAGCCCTTAATACTGATTTGTCGCTTCTTAAAGCAATGGTTGCCCTTACACTTTTAATTTCGTTTATTGGCAGCCCAAGGTTTAGCTGGTAAAGGTTGGTAATAAGCATATTGTCGTAATATGCATAAGTGCCTTGCAAAAGCCCGGTAACATTTGTTTGGTTGCTGCGGTAATAGGTTAAACCCCAGTCTAACCACCTTTTATAATTCTGGTACGAGAAAAACACATCTTTATCCGATAGGTTGGTACCCATACGCACACCGCCAATAAACTTAACATCCTCCAATATATCGCTGGCACCAACCCTGAAGGTAAAATTCAGGCTGCTGCCATTATTTAGTTCAATGGGGCCATTGCCGCCGGTATATGGCTGAAAACGGTTAACCAGTATGCTATTGGTAACGCCAGCCAGTACATAGTCGGCATTAAATTTTAACCTGTAATCGTACAGCTTAGATTTATTAAGTACTGATTCTTGCCCTGCAGGCTGTGTGGTGGCAGCCTGTGTATTGCTATTTGCTGGTTGCTTAGTTTTTGAAGAATCTTGTTTTTCGTCGTCAAACTCATTTTGAAAAATATCTTTTCTCTGCTTTATTGCATCATCATCCTTCTTCACTTCTACCGATTTGCCGGAAGCAAGTTTTTCCTGCTGTATAAATTTCTTAATATAATCAGTTGGCCTGGCCGTAACGTTGCGTTTGCGCAAGGCCACTGAATCTACTTTAAGTTTATACAAAAATTTATCATCACCCTCGCGTCTTACCTCGCTTACCTGGCCATTGTAGCCCGAAATGCGGCTTTCAAGCAGGCTGCTCTGGTAGTTGGTTATGGGGAAGGTGTAAGATGAGTCCTTATACACCTGAAAGTAGCTAATGCTGTCTGGCTCCTGTTTTTGCCAGGCGTTTAGGGTACTGTCAATTTCCTTATCACCGGGGTTGCGCAGTATCTCATCTCCAATATAGTACAACGTATCCAGCCCGCTGCGCTGGGTAACAAAAAAACCTGCCCAACGGTTAGCAATACCATTTTCGTCGTTTACGTAAGTAAAATGGTTGGTATTGTATTGCATGGGGTAGCGGGCATTGCCGTACTTAACATTGGTTAGCTTTGTTATTTGCTTAAAATTGCCATCGTTCAGCAGGTCAACCAGGTAAATGTTATAATGGTTGCGGCTTGGTATAGCAGTATCTGCGGTGGCCGCATCAGCCGATGGCCTGTTTGAGGCAAAAATTACCGCTGTACGGTTGGGGAAGGATACAAAAGAAGGGTCAAGGTCGTCATAAACATCATTCGTTATTGCCTTTATTTTCCCGTTATCAATTTTATAAGTAAAAATATCAGTATGCCCGTTTTTAACAGCACTTACCAAAAGCGTATTTGCATCAAGCATAAAACCAGCATCCAGTATTTGGTCAAAACCTTCAATAGGCTGCTGAAAGCGTTTTGAGTTTGCAATAACATCGTACACAAACATATTAAGCTTGCCCTGCTTGGTGTAAATAACCAGCAGGCGCGAGCCCTTTCCATCCCATGAAACGATAGGGTAGTTGGGTGCAACCACGCTGCCTAATGTATTTACGCCATATTTAAGCAGCACTTTTTCATCGTAAAAATTATCAATAAACTTTACGCTGTATACACCCCTTTTAAATTTTACAACAGCGTAGGCGTTGCTTTTTGGGTTAGGGTTGGCAGCAAAATTGTAGTAATCAATGGCCTTGGTAGATTCTTCCACCACGCTTAACCTGCCTTTAGGGGCATTACGGCGTTGTTTAAGGTCGTTCTCGTACTTCTGCATCTCAAAATCCATAAAATCTGCCAGTACATACTTGAATTTCTTTTTGCAAATTCGTAGCGATGCTGTGTTAAGGTTTTTGTACAGCCTTGCCAGGTATAAAAAATAGGTTACGTTCTCGGGTTTGTATTTTTCAGCCACATAGTACCAAAAAGCATTGCCTGCTATTTCGGGCCGGTCAAAAGCAAACTGGTAAAAGTTTTTGTAGTCGCCGCTTAGCATGGCACTTTTAAGCTGGTCGTCTTTGGCGGGGCTCCAGTGTTCTGCAATATATTGTACGTAGCCATTTGTAAGCCATTGCGGCAGGTCAAGCAGGGCTGCGTTGCTGGCAAATTCGCCAATATCATCCCCAAACAAAATATTGTCTGTAAGTATTTTGGCAATGCCCTCCCGTATTTTTATGCGAAGGTTGTTGTGGTTGCCATCAAAATAAAGCACCATTTTGTTGTTTACCAATTTGGTAAGCCCGCCCGGGTTTTGCCAGTCTATACCAAGGCCAATGTTGCTCGATTTGTAATCGTCGTAATTATCGTATATAACAACATTAACCCTGCGCTGCATGCTGTATTCAACGGCTTTTTCAACAGGTTTAAGCTCTTCCTCTGCAATTTGGGTTACATATTTGGCAAGCTCAAGCCCGCCCTGGTTAAAGTAAACGTTAAAGTTGGGGCTTTGATAAAACTTCCACTTAAATTTTTTAAACTGCACCCTGTTTTTGCCAAATTCCACGGTGTTTACCTGGGCATGCAAAGCAAAAGGCAGCAACAACACTATAAATAAAAGACGCAAACAGGCTCTAAGGCTATTAAATTGCATATCCAATCTTTAGAATTTTAAAATTAACACAATTGTTTGTAAAGGACTTGTAAAAAAAGTGTTATGATAGAAGTTAACCATTTTACGTTTAATCCGTTACAGGAAAATACTTATGTGCTTAGCAACGAAAAAGGTGATGCACTTATTATTGACCCCGGATGTTATTTTACTGCGGAACAGGAAACCCTTAAAGCATTTTTAAAGCAAAAAAAACTTACTCCTGTTAAGCTGATAAATACGCATTGCCACCTTGACCACGTGTTTGGTAATAAGTGGGCTGCAGCCACCTATAAGCTGGAGCTTTATATACACCCGCTGGAGGAAAAAGTGCTGGAGTGGGCACCTGCCAGTGGCCAGATGTGGGGCTTTGCGGTGGATAATTACAAAGGGCCACTGCATTTTTTACACCCCGGAGAAAAAATACTCCTGGGTGACGATGTACTAACCATTCTTTTTACACCGGGCCACTCGCCGGGCAGCATAAGTTTTTACAGTGAAAAACAGCATTTTGTAATAAG
>CAZRDD010000578.1:0-3513 GCA_964598675.1 uncultured Parafilimonas sp. | reverse complement strand
GAAAACTGGGAGAATTTTACATAACCGTTGCCCGCGCCGGGTACAGCGCCCAGGTAGCTGCCGTTGTACTGTTTGTACAGCAGGGGCAGGCGTGGGTCGTTCCAGGCAAGCAGGGTGTTTACAATAAGGTTGGCCGGGCTGTAATCGTGCCTGCCGCTGGCCACCAGTGCCTGGTAAACCGGGTTGGCATTGGTGGTTGGGCTGGACTGGTATTTTATAACAGCATTGTCGCTGTTACTTTGAAACACGCCCGTGGCAACGGCTTCCTGCACTTTTTTAGCAGCGGTGGCGGGGTCAACATCGGCCACCACCAGTGCCAGTTTAAGTTTTAAGGTAGCGGCAAATTTTTTCCATTTAGCCGCATCGCCATAGTAAAACTGGTCGTACTTGCCAAGGCTGCCAGCGCTGGTGTTTAAACCTGCAATGGCGGTATCAAGCCTGGTAAGCAAATCGTAATATACGGTTTTGGCATCATCGTATTTAGGAAAAGGGATGCTATCGGTAAACGCCTGGCTGTACGGTATGTTACCGTAGGTGTTTACCAACAGCGAGTAGGCGTACACCTCCAGTATGTCGGTTATAATCAGGTCGTTCCTCAGCACGGCGGCATCGGTAACGCTGGCCGGAAAAGCCTTTTTAGCAGCCACCAGGCTGTTAAGCACGCTGCTGGTTCCGCTGGCGTACAGGGTGTTCCACCAGCCCTGCGGCGCGTTGCTTGATGAAAGCACATAGCGTGCCTCGCTAACGTAGGTATTCTCCGTCCACGACTGGGCCAGCACCCTGAAAGGCGCTACGCCATTGCTGGTGCTGTTTAACGCATCCGACAGGTTTTTTTGCGCGTTTATAAACAGGCTGCCCGCCGGTACGCTAACCGGGTTTTTGGGGTCGTTGTTAAGGTCGGTTATATTTTTATTGCACGCACTAAAAAGCACTGCGGCAGATAAGGCTATTACTGATAATCTTTTCATGGTAAAAAAGTTTTTAGAATTTCAATTTTGCGTTAAACCCAAGTGTTCTTAAAGCGGGGTAAGTACCTACCTGGAAGCCTATGGATGCATTGCCTGATGCATAGCCCTGTTCAGGGTCGGCATAAGGCAGGTTTTTGTGGATAATCCAAAGGTTGCGGCCGGTAACACTAAGGTCAATGCCTTTTATAAACCCGGCTTTGGCCAGTACTCTTTGAGGGATAGAATACGTAATAGCTACCTCCCTAAGTTTAATATAACTGGCATCGTACACGTAGGATTTATCAGCAAAACTGTTGTATGAGCTGAAAGGGAAAGCGCCGCTGTTAATATCCGATGCATCAACCTTTTTGGTATTGGCTTTGCCATCGGCAGTAACACCCTGCAACAATACGCCACCACCTTCGCTAAGCGGGCTTCTTACAGGTTTGCCCTCTTTGTTGTAACCGGCAGTTTCAGGGTAAAGGCCGGAGTAATCGCCAAAGTCCATATCCAGCGAGTAAACATCACCGCCATGTTTAACATCAATCAAAAAGCTGAATGTAAAGTCTTTGTAACGCAGGCTGTTGCTTACGCTGCCTAACCAGTCTGGGTTAATATTACCAATATCGGTAAGCGCGTTGGAGTTAAGTACATAATAACCATTGGCATCAACAATACGCTGCCCGTTAAGGTAGGTATAATCGCTGCCCCTGATGGTGCCATAGGCCTTGCCTGCTTCTGCCACAAGTTGTGTGTTAAAGCCATAGCTGGCAATGGTGTACGATGGCTGGTTGTTGTATAAGGAAAGTACCTTATTTATGTTCTTGCTCCAGTTAAGGGTAAGGCTCCAGGTAAGGTCTTTTGTTTTAACCGGCACCACGTTAAGCGATAGCTCAACGCCTTTGTTTTGAACAGAGCCGCCGTTAACATAATAGGTAGAGTAACCGCTGGCGGTTGATACTGATACAGGCATAATCTGGTTTACCTGTTTTGCCTGGTAATAGGTAACATCCAGGCCAATACGGTTCTTCAGGAAGGATAGCTCCGCACCAAACTCGTACGACTGGTTTTTTTCTGGCAGCAGGTGCGCATTGTTGTTGGTAACAGGCGCAGCTGCGGTTGGCTGGCCGTTAAACGGAGATACATACTGGTAAGTGTTTTTTACACTGTACAAGGGTGCATCGCCACCCACCTCGGCATAGTTGGCGCGCAGTTTACCGTACGATAACCATGTTAAGTTTCTAAGCAGTTTTGAAAACACAAAGTTGCCCGAAACAGAAGGGTAATAATACGTATTGTTTGCCGCAGGCAGGGTCGATGATTTATCGCCGCGCAAGGTGGCATCAAGCGTAACAAGCTCGCGGTAGCTAATGGTGGCACCACCAAAAACACCGTCTACTTCTTTTTTGCCAACACTTTCCTGCGGTGCATTTGGCGTGTTAACTGAATTGGCAAGTGCATACACACCCGGTACCACCAAGCCGCCATTGGTGGTGGCGTAAATTGATGAGGTGTTAACCTGCCTTATATTACTGCCCAATAACGCTTTAAGGTTAATATCCTTTGTAATGTTCTTGTCAAAATTAAGCAGCAGGTCGTAATTGGTTTCGCTGTAGTTGTTATCGCTGCGGGTATAGTTGGCCTGGTGTACACTGCCTACGGCGGTGTGCCATTCAACTGCCTCATTGTAGTTGTCAATTGATGCACGGCCAAGCAGGTTAAGGTAGCTGGTTATTTTATAGTTAAGGCTGGCATAACCAAAATACCTTTTACGCTCGTCGCTCTCGGTATTGGCATAACGGTTCCAGTAAACGTTGTTATGGTAAGCCGTTAGCAGCGATGAGGGGTTGGTATAATCGCCCAGCCAGTTCCAGGTAGCGTTGGTGTTCGTCCTGAAAAAATCGGCTTTCTGCTGCTTAATATCAACGTTGGTAGGCCACCACTGCCTAAAGTCCATCAACGGGTTTGTTTGCGAGCTGTAGGTGTAACCATCGCGGCCCACACCCGCAATATCGCTAAAGTTGGCCTGCACACCAAACGTAAGCCTGTCGGTAATGTTATGGGTTGCGCCAAAATTAAGCAGCGTTTTGGTAAGCTTGCTGTTGGGCAGCAGGCCATTATCCTGGCTGCGGGTAAGGCTGGTTTTAAAACTGCCCCTGTCGCCAGCGCCATCAATATAAATGTTGTTGCTGGTGGTAACAGGTGTTTCAAAAAAGTCAACCGGGTTATGGTTTGCGGCGGGCTGCCAGGGGGTAGCCTTACCATAGTTAGGGTTGCCGGGTACAAAAGCATCCCAGTTATATACTTTTAAATTAGGGTCGTAAGCCGGGCCGGTGGCAGCATCCACATCGGTTTGGGCCACCAGTACCGGTGCGCCGTTGCTGTTAAATACCGGTGTGTAGTAAAAAAAGCCGCTTTGGTTAGGGTAAGCATTGCTGTACCCTTGCGAGCCGTAGCCCTGGCCATACTGTGTTTGGTAGGTAGGCAGGGTGCTGTTATCGGGCGAGGCAACCGTAACACCGCTGGTTACTGTAACACCAACGCCTTTGTTTTTACGCGAACCTTT
>CAZRDD010000577.1:0-3520 GCA_964598675.1 uncultured Parafilimonas sp. | reverse complement strand
ATGGTGCTGGAAACCCTTACCACCATGAACCGCAACAGCGAGGCGGTGGCAGTGGGGCGTAATGTGGCCGCAAGACTATCTCAGGACGATTGGTACAGCACGCAAACAACCGCTTATTCACTCATTGCGATTGCAGAGTTTAGCGGCACCAGCAAAACAAGCAACAAAATGACATTTACGGGCAGTATTAACGCGAAAGCTGTTGAGGTAAATTCAACCGCCGCCATATCGCAAACCGCTATCACCTGGCAAAAAGGTAAAGGGGCGGTGCAGCTAACCAACAAAGGCGACAATGTATTGTATGTGCGGGTTATTAACCAGGGCCAGCCCTTTAATAACCAGGCCCCGCCCATTGTTAACAACCCCAACGTACTGCAGGTTTCCGTTAGTTACCTTACCAGCAGCGGGCAGGCACTTGATGTGGCCAGCATAAAACAGGGTACCGATTTTGTAGCAAAGGTTACCGTTAATAATCCGGGGGTACGAGGCAGCTATACCAATATGGCGCTCTCGCAAATATTCCCCAGCGGGTGGGAGATACTTAACACCAGGCTTTACAATACGGAAGGTGCATTCAAATCATCCCCCAGCGATTATATGGATATAAGGGACGACAGGGTTTACCATTACTTTGATATAGGCGCCAGCCAATCGCTAACCTATTACGTGCAGCTTAACGCAGCCTACCCCGGTAAATACTACTGGCCGGGCGTGTACTGTGAGGCCATGTACGACCATACCATCAGTGGCGGGGTAAGCGGCAAGTGGGTAGAAGTAACCGCCCCTGCGCCATAACAGTGGTGCATCAATTGGTTGATATATTCAAACGCTGGCGGCTGTAAAAGTTGCCAGCGTTTTTTATGGATTTTGAGTGAATCTGCATCTTTATTTGCGGCACTCGCCGTTGATGATATTTCACTTTTGTATGTAGCTGCATGGCTGCGTAAAATAAACCCAAATGTTACAAACTGTAATAACCCGCTTCAAGGTTTTCGCACAACTTGTTATCATCATTTCAGGTGCCTGCATGGTGCTTCTGCTTTTTAGTTGCTTTGAGGCAGGTATTCCTAATCAGGATGCTAACATTCATATTTATGCTGATCAGCCGGGCAGCCGTGGGCTAATAAAACTTGAAACAACTGCATTTTATGATACAACTGCATCAACCCTTGAATGTGTTTTGCATTTTGACTCGTTACACCTGGCACCACGAAATATGGATGCCTATTTACAAGGCAAGTTTAAGGAGGCCAGATATGTGATTGATTCAACAGACATAACTAACCTGGGGTGGATAACTGGCGGAGAATACAATCTGGTAATTGGCACACCCGGCAAATATCCTTGTTTCTTTATACATCATTTGCGTATACCATCTGGCACGAAATGCATATTACACCTTTACAAAACTGCTCAACCATGAATTTCCCCAATAAATACCTTGGCGTTTTTTGCATTTTACTTACCACACTCTGTTGTAGCGCATGCTATCAGCAAACAGAGCAACATAAATCATCCTTGCCTGCAAAAAGCACAATACCCCAAACGCCAAGCAACCTTTACACCAATAAACACAAAGTAGTTCACGTTGTAGTGGCTTTATGCGATAACCTTCACCAGGGTATTGAGCCGGTACCCAAAGGCATTGGCAACGGGCAAGACCCGGCTACTAATTTATACTGGGGTTGCGATTATGGCGTAAAAGCATTTTTTAAAAACTTAACAGACTGGAAACTGGTGGCTACCATACACAACCCTGCCCCACATATTTTAGAACGCTGCATTTTTAAGCAGCCCTCATTTAACAGTTATATGGTTGCCGATGCGTACGACGGTGCTTATATAAAAAATACGATGGCCGATTTTTGTAATGCTTCGGCAGGTGCGGCCAACGGAATTATAGTTTCCGGGGCAGATACACTTGGCATACTGGGCAATGCTAACATGATTGCGTACATTGGCCATGAAGGATTGATGGATGTGAGTTTAGACAGTGTACCTATAAAGCGGGATGCACGTAAACGCGATGCCATTATACTTGCCTGCGAAAGCAAGCAATACTGGGGCCGCATATTAACCAGAACCGGCAGTACCCCTTTGCTATGGACTACCCAGCTTATGTGCCCCGAAGCATATACGCTTGATGCTGCTATTACCGGCTGGCTAAACAATGAAACGAATACGCAAATACATCAACGTGCGGCGCAAGCATACAGCAAATACCAAAAATGCAGCGTAAAAGCGGCGGGTCAGCTATTGGCTACAGGGTTTTAAAAATGGAAACACTCCCTCTGTTTTATTACGAAATGCCCTCCGGCGGGGCTAAAGTTTAATTTTGCAATGCATCCCTACACCTCGCCCACTAAAAACACACTGCCGCAAACCAGTATCAAATCATCTTTGTGAGCATGTTGTTTGGCTGCCCCCAGCGCTGCATGCACATCAGCATAATGTCCGCCCTTCAAGCCAAAACCAGCCGCAGCTTCTGCCAGTTCATTCTCTGGCAATGCCCTTGGTATTTGCGCTTTGGTAAAGTAATAGGTTGCATAAGGCGGCAGCAGGGCCAGTACCTTTTTTATATCCTTATCCTTTACCATACCTATTACAATATGTAACTGGTTGTAAGTGGTGAGTTCCAACTGTTCAACCACCTGCTTCATCCCTTCTGCATTGTGTGCAACATCCAGTATAACGGTGGGGTGCTGCTCCACCATCTCCCAACGGCCATGCAGGCCAGTTGTTTTTTTGGTGGCAGCTAGCCCTTTAGCAACATGTTCAGCCGTAATAATCCAGCCTTGCTTTTGCAGTTGGTGTACCGCTTCAAGCACGGTAACAATATTTTTGGTTTGGTACACACCAGTAAGGTCAAGCGTAAAAGCCTGGCGGTCATCTGTATGCTTATCTGCTACGGTAACCAGTAAATGGCTGTGGCTGTAATTCCATTCAGTTACATAGCGCTGCTCTTCCGCAAAAATGGCAGGGGCGTTTTCAGCAGCAGCTTTCCCTGTAAACACCGGCCGGGTTTCGGGTAAAACCTCCCCTATCACTACCGGTTTTCCCGGCTTAATGATGCCTGCTTTTTCAAACGCAATTTTAGCAAGGGTATCGCCCAGTATGTTCACATGGTCAAACCCAATATTGGTAATTACACTCAGCTCCGGGTTAATAATATTGGTACTGTCAAACCTGCCCCCCATGCCCACTTCAACCACTGCAACATCAACTTGCTGCTGCGCAAAATAGTCAAAGGCCATGGCTACGGTAATTTCAAAAAAAGAAGGTTCAATGGTTTCTATCTGGTGTTTAATACGTGACGTAAAATCTACCACAAATTCCTGGCTGCACAACTGGCCGTTTACTTTAATACGCTCCCTGAAGTCTTTTAAATGCGGCGAAGTGTACAAACCTGTTTTATAACCGGCATGCTGTAAAATGGATGCCAGCATGTGCGATGTGGAGCCTTTGCCATTGGTACCGGCAATATGTACACTTTTAAAATGGTGCTGCGGGTTGCCTAAGG
>CAZRDD010000576.1:0-3544 GCA_964598675.1 uncultured Parafilimonas sp. | reverse complement strand
AGTAATATAAGGGAGTTTACAAAAATCAGGAACATCATCATCAGCACCGTGCCAATGGGGCCGTAAAATTTGTTGTAGTTGGAGAAGTTTTGCGCCCATACCGAGAATGCCCAGGTGGTTACGGTGATAAGAAAGGTGGCAAAAACGGCCCCTGTTGACAGCAGCTTCCAGCGTTTTTTAACAGAGGGAGCGTACTTGTAAATAAAGGCTATGGAGTACAAAAACAGCAGTACTATAATTACCCAGCGCAGGTTTTGTATCCACACTTTGGTATGCACATTTTTTATATTAAGCCATTGCAGCACCAGGGGAAAAAGGCGGCCCTGCCCTATTGAGATAAGCGTGGTACCCAGTGTAATAAATATAACAATGGTAATAAGCGCCATAGCCCTTAGCCTTTTATGTAAAAAGCCAGAGCGGTGCCGCTCTGCAACACTACGGTCGAAGGTGCGTATAATGCCCATCATAGCGTTGGAGGAGTAAAATACGGCCAGCAAAAAACCGGCAGAGAGCAGGCCTTTTTTGGGCTTGTGCAAAAAGTCGTATAAAAAATCAACCACAAACTGCCTGGTTTGCTGGTTGGGAGTAAGGTCGGTTACAAAGCGTATTATTTCGCGGTTAATATCCTTGGCAATGGGCAGGTAAGGCACCAGGGTAAACAAAAAAATGGTGGCTGCTGGTATGGCCATTACAAAGTTGAAAGATATGGCCGCTGCACGCTCGCTAAGGCCCACTTTTACTATTTGTTTTACAAAATACGTCCATACATCGTACAGTGGTTGGCCTTCGCAGCCGGGCAATACAAGGGTTTTGCTTTTGTTACGTAGAAAAACAAACGGCTTTGTATCTAATATTTTTCGCTCAAGCTTTGTCAAAAAAAGTGTAATTGTGGTGTTTTATAAATATTAATGGGTTGCTGTATAATGGTGCTTATTACAACAGCGCTAAAATAGCAATAACCGCTTAAAGCGGTTACAAACTACGGTAAAATAGCCGTTTTTTTATAAAAGGTTAATGGTTTGCCTGTGTATTCATTGCCAGTAGGGTTGGGGTTATGTGCGGCAGGGGCATAAAAAAAACTGCCCCGGTAAACCGGGGCAGCTATTATTTAAAGCTTTAGTTAAGCTTAGTTTTTAGACCTGAAGTTTGGTGCAGGTGCAGGTACAGTGTTAGGGCCAGATTCTTTTGTAGGAATCAGGTCAACGCTGTTTGAAGTACCCTGTGTATCGTAGCTGAAGATGATGCGGCTTTCAGCAATACCTTGTTTTTCAACTAAGTATTTAATAACAGAGTTAACACGATCCCAGCTTAATTGCTGTGCTTTTTTGCTGGCATCAGTTACATATCCAACAACCTTAACATTACATTTAGGGCTGTTTTTAAGTTGAGTAGCAGCACTTGTAAGGATGGTTTGTGCTTCTTTGCTCAGTTTGTAGCTGCCAGCTTTAAAGCTGATGCTTGGTAAGCTTGTAAGGTTACACTTGTTAGCGTTACCATATTCTTCTTCAATTTCTTTCAATTTATCTTTAACCTCTTTGCAGCAAGCAGGCTCTGGAGGAGTACCTACGCCATCAGCATTAACTGGGAACCAGCTTTGTGGTGTAGTAAGTTCTTTGTCTTTGTAGTCAGGTACACCGTCACCGTCTGTATCTTTAGCGCGGCCATGAGAATCAACTGGTGCGCCAGCAGGAGTGTTAGGCTCAAGGTCAAACTGGTCAGTTACGCCATCGCCATCAGCATCAGGTAATTTTGGAGTAATCTGCAGGTGCTTAGGCTGGTTTAACTCGCTGTATACATAGTTGTTTGGGTTAATCCACCAAAGAGGTGCTACGTGGGTAGCAGAGTTGCCTATGTTGTAGTTAAGGCGTACTGTGCTGAACACCCATGAGTCGCTTGAAACGCCAGATTTAACACCATCCAGGTAATCGTTGCCAAACACAGGAACCAGAAACTTTTCTTCAAAAGCCAGGTTAAATTTCTCGTTCAGTTTAAAAGCGAAACCGCCACCAAAGCTAAACGCATGCAATAAAGCCCAGTTTTTTCTGCCAGCAGCAGTAGCAGAAGGATTGTCGGTACCACCAAAAGTAGTAATAACTTCATTGGTTGGGTAGTACAAAGGACGATAGTTGCTTGATGGGTTACCTGCTTTGTAAGTCTCTACATAAGTAGCAACGAGGTCGTAACCGCCTAAAACATAAATATTTGTTTTGGGGTTGCCACGGTAGTTGCTGATAGTGTTAAGAGATGCAATGAACTCTACGCTACCTGCATGTGTGTAGTTTTTTGCAGCAGGGAAAGCACTTGGATTGTTTTTAAAACTCTGATGTGGTAAAGATACAATTGAACCAGTGTACCCAAACCTTACAGAAATAACGTGGCTAAGGGCTTTTCTTGCAGAAATGCCGGCTACAAAACCGCCATTGTAAGTGCCGCCGATGTTGTTTTTAGAAAAAAGCCTGTGGTCGCCCAAAATAAAGGCATGACCTAAAGTACCACCTATTTCCCACTGGCTTTTAGGCTTTGCAGGGTAAGGATAAGCGTTTCTTGTAAAGTCGCTGTACTGGGGCAGATTCTTCACTGCCACTTTAGATGAGTCGAAAACGTAAGCATCACTCGCGCTTCCGGGCGAGGATTGCGCAAAAGTGGCTGTTTGCAGCAGGCCTAATAAGGCCGCAGCTAAAATGTACTTTTTGCTTGCCATAGGTGTAAATTTTGTTTTGTTGTTTAATGTTTCCCGAAAATAACTTGTTGCAAATTTACTCATTAGCGCTGAATAACCAAATTTTTGCAATTTATTTTGATAATTCCCAAATTGAAATTTGTATTACTGGGAAATATATTGCATTTTATGCCCTTCAGGACATATTTTATGTACCGTATTTTTATTTGATGGTATATTGCGCCCAGTTTACACATGGAAAAAGCACTTAAAATCATCTCGGGCGAGTTAGCTGAATTTGAACACCAGTTCAGGGGGGCTGTTAGAAGCAATGTGCCGCTGCTGGACCGTATTATGCACTACATAGTAAAGCGCAAAGGCAAGCAGTTGCGCCCCATGTTTGTTTTTTTGTGTGCACGCATGGGCGGCCAGGTTAACCCTTCCACCTACAGGGCGGCCTCGCTGGTGGAGCTGCTGCATACCGCCACTCTGGTACACGATGATGTGGTGGACGAAGCCCTGGAGCGCCGTGGCTTTTTTTCCATCAACGCCCTTTGGAAAAACAAAGTGGCCGTACTGGTGGGCGATTACCTGCTTAGCAAGGGCCTGCTGCTCTCCCTGGATAATGGCGATTTTAAACCCCTGCAAATACTTACCCGGGCCATTAAACTAATGAGCGAGGGTGAATTGCTGCAAATGGAAAAATCGCGCAACCTAAACCTGGATGAAGGGGTTTATTACGATATTATCAACGGCAAAACTGCCTCGCTGCTGGCTTCCGCCTGTGGCGCAGGGGCAAGTACCACTCTTAAAAGTGAAGAAGAAGTAGAGCGCCTTATGCAGTTTGGCCAAAAAGTAGGCATGGCCTTCCAGATAAAAGACGAC
>CAZRDD010000575.1:0-3550 GCA_964598675.1 uncultured Parafilimonas sp. | reverse complement strand
TACTGCTGTAACCACGGCCTTTAATAACGTACAGTTTAAAAAAGCTTAGAATAAATGCTGTAAAATCAAAGCCCTTGTACCTTGTTGTTACAATAATTTTTAGGATAACAAGCAAAGCGGCCACAGCATATACCAATGGCATTACTGAATGTATAAATACAAATATTGCTTCCATTAAAGTTACTTTATATACAATTTTATATTCTATGGCAGGCTATCTAAAGCGGGTGTATTTTCAAAGGGGCGGGTGGATTTGTACGCATGTAAAATAGCAATTTTTTGCGAAGCAGTAGATTAAGATTTGTATTTATGATTGTTTTTAATAATGTATGTATTAGCCTAACTTTGAAAAATAAAAAAATACTCATGGGGCAGCATTATCATTACGCAACGGTTGCAGAAGCGCTGGCGCAATTAAAAGCACAGGGTTTTACGGTTGATTTTAACCTGGCCAACAATGAAATTGTTTGCGAAACGGGAAAATTTAAACCAGATGAATTTGAGGTAGTAGATGTGTACCGTTATGAAGGAGATTCCGACCCGGCGGATGAGGCTACGGTGTATGCCATTGAAGCCAGCAGTGGTATAAAGGGTACATTGGTAACGGGTTTTGGATTTTCCGCTGAAGATGTAGCGCCGGGTGTTTTGCAAAAGCTGCATTTTAAATTACAGGGGCAATAATTATTGAGCCTTAAATACACGTTTAGCAAATGGGCAGGCTTATGGTAAATACCGAGCCTTCCCCAGGCTTGCTGGTAAACCATATTTTACCCCCCTGCAGTTCAGTAAGCTCCCTGCACAGGTGTAAGCCAAGGCCAATGCCTTTTTCTTTATTTGTACCAAATTCCGATACCAGTTTCGAGGAAAATATTTCCGCCTGTTTTTCAACGGGTATGCCAACACCATTATCTCTTATGCTTACAAAACCTTCGCTCTCTTTCCAGTAAGTATCCACCCAAATGGTACCACCGTTGCGTGTAAACTTAATAGCATTATGTACCAGGTTGCGCACAACAAGCTGAAGCATATCCGCATTGCCCTTCACGGTTACGCCCGGATTTATTAGATTATTAAGTGTAATGTCTTTTTTTGAAGCCGCGCTTTGCAGCATTATCAACGTTTCGTTAATGGTATCAAATACGTTAACAGGCCTAAGCTCAATATTATTGCCAGATAACTGCGACTTTGACCACGACAGCAGGTTAAAAAGCATATCCTGCGTATGCCGGGTTAAATGCAGCAACTGCCCTTGTATCTTGCTTTTTTCCACCTCGGTAAAAGCATTGTCGTTAAGTACTTCAAGGTAACCTTGTATGGAGTTTAGCGGGCTGCGCAGGTCGTGGGATATAATGGAAAACAGGCGGTTTTTTACCTGGTGCAGTTCCTCCAGCTCCTTGTTTTTTTTGAGAATGGATGCTGCATATTTTTCGGCCAGCAGTTTTTCTTTTATATAATTGTTGCGTACATATTGTATTATAAAATACATAATAGCCACAGTTATAATATAGGTTATACCCACATCGGTAAAATGGTCCAGCCTGGTTTCGTATTGGCGGTAGGTGCCTGTATTAAAATACTCCAGCGCCAGCAAACCGCAAACCAGCACAATGTGCAAGGTTATCCAAAAACGGTGCCAGTGTATGGGGCCAAGCGCGGCAATCAGAATATAGGAACCTATAAAACCAAATAAAGTGGGGCCTGTAATACCAGCATTAAAGTAATAATTAATAACCAGGAAAACGTAGGTGGCAAAGCAGTAAATAATAGCCGGAACCCGGTACGCTTTTTTAAACCTTGAGAAATAATACAGCACAGCCTGCAACGCGAGTGTGGTTATAATAAGGTGTATTACGGGTAAGCCCAATATGGCGTTGGCTATGGTAAATACCAGCAGGCCAGCAAGTGTAATTACCGAAATGGTGTTAAATAAACGGTTTTCTACGGAGAATGAGGTATTGTCTCCGGTTAAATAGTTCCACCATTTAGATAGCAGTGTTTGATATTGCTTTATGCTGACCATATTTTGTTGAATGCGCAGATGAAATGTTGTTAAAGGGTACGAGACTGCGTATTTTACATTAGTTACCAGCGAATTTAAATTTTTAATGCTGCATAACCATCTTATACCCACTGTTAGGCAATAAATTAAGCAAATTGTAAGGTTTGTTCAGTATTTCTACATAATGGCATGCTATGTTGTGGTACTATTTTAAGCAAAAAATAAATTTTATGAAGAAGTTTATGATGGCAGGGTTAACCGTTTTTGCAGCATTTTTTAGCGTTGAGGCAAAACAATTAACCGAAAGCAAGGTTCCCGTTTTGGTAAAAGAAGCCTTTGGTAAAAGGTATCCCGGGGCTAAAAAAGTAAACTGGGAGAAAGAAAAAGGCAATTTTGAGGCTAATTGGGGTGGAAAATCGGGTGAAGACACCTCAACCCTGTTTACACCTGCGGGTGTTTTTGTTGAGGTGGTAGTTGCTATACCCGTAGCCCAATTACCTGCCACCGTAGCCCCTTACATTAAAAACCATTACCACGGGGCTGGAATTAAAGAGGCTGGTATGGTTACGGATGCTGCCGGGGTGCATTTTTTTGAGGCAGAAATTAAGGGTAAAGACCTGGTATTTGATGCCAACGGAAAGTTTGTAAAGGAAGATTGATACTGCCCGGCAACGGTGTTATGTTTTGTTATTTCCTGCCCTGTTGTTTTGGCTGCCGGGCAGGAAATAACCGTTTTTTAAAGCGTAATTGTTTTGCTTTTGCCCCATTGCACTGGTGCGCCGGGTGCAGTAGGGTTTGGGTTCCACAAGCACTCCCGCACGGTAAGGGTATGCAGCTTAGTATCTAATGTTATTAGTTGAAAAGAAAGTTTGGTTTCGTCTTTTGATGAGTATTTGCCTTTCATGGGCGAGTCTGCCCTGAAAATATTAAGAGATACATCATTATCCGGTCCCGTGTACTGGTAATACTCGTTGTAGTTTGAATTGCCGTGAAAATAGGCTTTTATATTAGGGTGATTTTTAATAAAGCGTACCCACGCCCTTTGTTCAATAGTGGTGGGGCTGCTGTCGCCTTTGGCTTTTGCCCCATCTTTGTATACCTCTGCAGTAAGGTTTTCAAACTTATCGTCTGCATTAATGGAGTGGTTACCATTGGGGTTGATAAAATGCTTGGCCTCGCACTCGGGCTGGTCGTGCGTAAAAATAATCACGGGCGTTGCTGCGTTTACTTTTGCAAGGTCTTTTTCCATCCAAATCCTTTCAGCCGAATCTGGCCACAGGTTGATGAACATAAAATGTACACCGCCAATATTTTTTGAATAGTTTATTTTGTTTGTTGTGTAATTGTAGGTGCTGTTTGTTAAACCCTTTACAGGGTTTAGCATAAGGTTGTAAATGTTTACCATTGATGTTGGGTCTGTTGCCGGTTGCATAGGTTTGTAAAAACCAATGGCATTGCTAATATCGTGGTTGCCAGGTATAATTAAAAGCTTAGCTGGTTTGCCATTGTGGCCTTTTAATGTAATGCCTTTAATATAGTCTGTATCAAATT
>CAZRDD010000574.1:0-3573 GCA_964598675.1 uncultured Parafilimonas sp. | reverse complement strand
CAGCACTATCCAAATAATAAACTGTACCAGGCCCACAGCCCCTATGCCGGTTATTTTGCCCAACATTAGCTGAAAGGGCTTAACACTGCTTACAATAACCTCGGCAATGCGGTTCATTTTTTCTTCCATTACACCCCGCATTACCATAGTGCCGTATATAAACAATATAATGTAGATAAGAAAGCCAGAGATATACCCTACAATAAGGCTTACCTGCTCCCTGGCATCAGTATCGGCTTCTTTGCTGTTAAGCAGGGAAAAGCGTATTTTAGAATCCCGCTGCGCACTGTCTAACTGGCTGGGCAATATGTTAAACGATAAAAGTTTTTCGCGTTGCAGGCGCTTGTTAATAATATCCTGTATGTTGCCCCTGGTAATAAGCCCTGCTTTTTTTGCCAGCACAATTTTAAAGCTGTCTTTACCGGCAATACTGTCTGCGGCAGGTACATACAGGTAAGCATCAAACTCCTTATTTGCCAGTTTGGTGTTAAGCGAGGTGGGTGATTCGCCTTTTAAAAAACGAAAACTTATTTCGTTGGCGCTATCTAAACTGCCATTAAAAATATTGGCTTCATCCACCACGGCTATTTTTGTGCTGCTGCCACCATGTACTGAAAAATACAGTATCAGCGCATAAAACCCAAATATTACAAGGGGCAGCAAAATGGTTGTTAATAAAAAGGTTTTCTTTTGTACACGCGTTAAAAACTCTCTGCGTGCAATCAGTAATATCTTATTCATAATCCCGTAGGTTTATTGGTAGTGGTTGTTTAAAGCATTTTGTTACTGCAGTTGCTGAAAGGGGCGTGTTACGGCCTTTGTGCCTTCCACCAGGTGTATAAAAATATCGTTGAGGGATGGCAGTATTTCGTTAAAACCCTCCACAATATAATTGTGCTGTATAAAATACTGCAACACATCGTTGCTGGTAAAGCCGCTGTTTATATGTACTGTTAACTGCTTGCCGCTTACATCAGCCACCTCAAAAATATTGCTGTTTATGCCAGTGGGTGTACTGCCTAACAGTACGGTGTATTTATGCTCCTTAAAGCTTTGTTTAATATCTGTAACGGTGCCGTCCAGTATTTTTTGGCCCAGGTTTACCAGTACAATATGGTCGCAAATTTCTTCTACCTGCTCCATACGGTGGGTACTGAATATAATGGTGCAGCCGCGTTTTTTAAGCCCGTATATCTCATCTTTTATAAGGCTTGCATTAAGGGGGTCAAGCCCGCTAAAAGGCTCATCCAGTATAATCAGCTTGGGCTCGTGCAGTACAGTGGTTACAAACTGTAATTTCTGGCCCATGCCTTTGCTAAGGTCTTCTACTTTTTTGTTCCACCAGCTTTGCATTTCAAGCCGCTCAAACCAGTATTTTATTTTTTGCATGGCATCGGCCCTGCTTAGCCCTTTAAGCTGGGCTAAGTAAATGGCCTGCTCGCCAATTTTCATTTTTTTGTACAGGCCGCGCTCCTCGGGCATATAGCCAATTTTAACGGCATCGTTGGCGGGGTTAAATGTTTTGCCATCAAAAATAATATTGCCTTCATCGGGGTAAAAAATGCCGGTAATCATACGCAGCAGCGTGGTTTTACCAGCGCCATTGGGGCCAAGCAGGCCAAAAATACTGCCCTGCTCAATGCTAAAACTTATATCGTCAACAGCTTTTTGGGTAGCGTAATACTTTTTTAGATGTTGTAGTTCTAAAATAGCCATGTAGTGCTTGTTTTGGTGTTTCAAATATAACACTTGCCGTTTAATTATTAAGGTTACGTTATGAGCGGCAAATTTTGCCGATTAATTGTGCCGTTTTATATGGGTATGCCTAATTTGCAGGTATAATTTAAACAGGTACAGGTATGAAGAAGGCCAATTTGCTAACATGTTTTATAGCGGCTGCGTTATTGTTTATTTGCGGTGGCTGGGGTTTTTTAGTGCACCAAACAAGCCACCAGCTTGCTGTTTATCAACTGCCTGCGGGCATGCAGCACTTTTTTTACAAGCACCTGCAATACCTTACTGACAGCAGCATAAGGCCCGACCTGCGCCGCAGCCGCGACAGTACCGAAGCCCCCAAGCATTTTATTGACCTTGAAGTGTACGGAGACTCCGCCGCATTTAAAATGCCCCTTACCTGGGCTGCGGCCACCGCAAAATACAAGGCCGATACCCTGCGTAAGTATGGTTACGTGCCTTATTATGTTATTATGGTTAAACAAAGGCTTACAAATGCCTTTAAACAGCGCAATGCCGACAGTATACTGTTTTACGCTGCCGACCTTGGCCACTATGTGGAAGATGCACACGTGCCCCTGCACACCACCACCAATTACGATGGGCAGGCCACCGGGCAAAAAGGCATACATGCCCTGTGGGAAAGTGTTACCCCCGATGTTGAAATTGGCAGCTACAACCTGTACAGCACCCATACGGCAACATATTTAAAAGAGCCCGAAAAGGCTATATGGGGTGCGGTGCGGCAGGCCCATGCAATGCTGCCCTATATGTTTGAGACAGAAAAAGAAGTATCGGCCCGGTTTACCGATGCTGAAAAATATAAAACGGTACAGAAGTACGGCAAAACATTTAAATACTATACCGAAGCCTTTGCAAAGGAGTATGGCAAGGCTTTGCAGCCATCCATTAATAACCAGCTTGCATGCTCCGCCAGCCTGGTGGCCGATTTTTGGTATACCGCCTGGGTTGATGCGGGCAAGCCCAACCTTGATGCATTGCTGGTTAGCCCTTTTAGCAAAGCCGATGAAGCGGGGCTTGCCAAACAGCTTAAATCGTATAAACTTAATACCATTGTAAAAGACAGCTTGCTAAACGCTTTGAAAAGCAACATGTGGAGGGATTAACCTTATTACATTGGGTATGAAGAAAAAAAATCCAAATCCTTTAATAAAAGTGCTGCTGTATGTATTTCTTTATTTTTTTGCGCTTGGCCTTGCGCTTAACCAGTATTACCGTGGTTATTGGTTAATAGCGTACAGGCAGGTGCTTACCATAGTGGCTTGCATATTTGGTGTATTGCTTGCCGCAGGGTTTATGGTATTTTACTGGCAAAAACTACTTTTCAGGCGGCATAACAGGTTTTCAAGCTTTTTTTCAGTGATTATTTTTTCTGGTATAGGCGCGTTTCTTGTCAGTTGCCTTTTTTTGGGCATTGTGCCTTTTGTAAATGAACATGTTGGGCACCCTGAAACATTGGTGCTTGATGTTGTATTAATGAATAAGGAACGTTACACCGGCAGGGGCGGTGCCAACCCGGTATTTTATTATACTTTTTTTGACGATAAAGACAGCAGCGGGTATGTGCTGATGTCGCCTTACAATATTAATTTTAAAACCAGCGTACACCTGCGTTTGCAACAAGGTTGCCTGGGCATACTGTATGCCAGGTAAGGAGAGGGCGTATTTAATGGGAAGATGTTGTAATTAATAATTGAGGGTGCCGAAGGTTAAGTACGAATTACGAAGTTAGCTGTACGAACAAAAATGCAGAATTAACAATTGGTAATTAATAATTAGTAATTAACAATTAATAATTTAACGGCGGGCCAAAACCTG
>CAZRDD010000573.1:0-3573 GCA_964598675.1 uncultured Parafilimonas sp. | reverse complement strand
AAGCCGTGGTGTAAAAGCTACAGGCACATTAACCCAACAGGATAGCGCCCATTTTATTGACCCTGTTAACAGGGTGGTGCTAATACTGCAACATAAACCTACAGGAGATGTAGCAGCCGAGGCTAAGGATTACACCGCTATACTGCTTGACGATACCCGATTTAAGGCCTTACCAGCACAGGTTACCGTTGATATTGAGAACGAATTTGTAAAGAAATTTAAGGCTGCAAACGTATGCGGGTATGTAAGGGGAACGGCTATGCCTGATTCATTTGTTTTTATTACAGCCCATTACGACCACCTGGGCGGACTGGGCCGCGATGTGTACTTTCCTGGTGCTAATGACAATGCAAGCGGTGCATCTGTAATGCTTAGCCTGGCCCGCTGGTATGCGGCACACCCTCAACCCTACTCCGTAGGTTTTATAGCTTTTGGCGGAGAAGAAGCCGGGCTGATAGGCTCAAAATATTTTACTGAACACCCGCTGGTACCATTGAAAAATATCCGCTTTCTGCTTAACCTTGACCTTGAAGGCACCGGCGAAGAAGGTATAACGGTAGTTAATGCCACCGAATACACTAAAGAATTTGCCTGGATGCAGGCCATAAACAATAATGCCCATTACCTTACCGCCGTAAACGCAAGGGGTAAAGCAGCCAACAGCGACCACTATTTTTTCACCGAAAAAGGCGTGCCTGCATTTTACTTTTACACGCTTGGCGGCATAAAAGCCTACCACGACGTTTTTGACAAATCGGCAACGTTGCCGTTAAACAAGGTAAACGATATATGTACGTTTATTAAAGTATTTTATGGCAAGGTAATGGGATTATAAACTGTGGCGAAGTAAGCCCCCACCCATTAAAAACAACCAAATAAATAAGGTTTATAACAAGGCAGGAAAATCGAATAGAAAGCCTGCCTCATACCATAAACAGCATTAAAAAAGCCACAGCAACAACCCACCTATTGCTGTGGTTTTTACATTTATAATTCAAAATTGATATTCAAATAAAATATTTACTACGTTAAATTTAACATAGTTTACCGGTAAACCCATTACCAAATTATCTGCAAAATTGAACCCTTTTGAAACCAAAATACAAAAGACATCCGCACTTACCTTTGGTTTCATCAGTCATTACATTCATCTAAAAAACAACTGTTATTTTATAGCAGAGGGGTCAGCTTCCACATATTTTATGGCCTCACCCCCACCCTCTTTTGAATAGGAATAAGTTATACGCAGCATACCATTATTGGCTTGTGTAAGGCAAGGGTAAGAAAATCTGCCCTTATCTTTAGGTTCATTTTCAAGTGTTCTTTTCCATTTCCACGTTTTACCCTCATCATCTGATAAATACAGGCTAAGGCGATACCGGCCATCATCTTCATCATTGCCTACAAAAGCCCAGCGGCCATCTTTAAGCACTATCAGTTCCACACTGGCCTCATTGGGGATATCCGTTTTTTGTGCAGCAGACCAGGTTTGTCCATTGTCAGCAGATTCGCTCACCTGCACCCTTGCAGGGGCATCGCCATTATCGCGCATGTAAGCAACAATATTACCGTTCTTTTTCTGTACCAATGCAGGCTGCACATTGCCCCTGCCAACTATGGGCAGGCTTGCACGCCAGGTATTTCCATCATCATCGGAAATTGCTGTTATTGACATATTGTAACCATCAGAGTAAAGTGGTAATATAATTTTGCCGGTACTTAATATTAATGGTTTTATCCTTGTCATCCACCCAGTACTTCTTTTACCAAAATCGCGGCTGGCGTCAACAACCATCTCATCATATTTTGGCGCATAGGAACCAGAACCCGTATGGCTATCGGGCAGTTGTTTAAATTTAGCCGCCGTTTCAACAGCAAAGCTGTCGTTAGGCGATAACAAAATATTATCCTGCCAACTCCATACAGGTACACCATCATTGTTATAATCAATAGCGGTTTTATAACGCAGTAATGAATGCTCCCATTTATGCGCCTGCACAGCTATCCACACTAAAAACAATTTTTGTTTTCCATTTAAAAAGAGCACGGGGTTACAGTCTGGCAAACCATAAGTATCAGCCATTGTAAAAGGTTCGCTCCATACTTTTGAACCTTTTTTTAAACGTGCTCCCATAATCTTAACATCATCAGCGGTACGCTCGCCACTACCTTGAAACCATGCAGCAAGCACATCCCCATTGGGCAGGTTTACAATACTGCTGCCATGCGTATGTTGTGGCTGAACAGGAAAAATAAGTGTTTCAAAAACAGGCTTAACTTTTTCAACAGCAGGCTGGCTTACCGCTTTACCCAAAGCAAATAAAACAGCAGTAACAAGTAGCAAATTTCTTTTCATACAACATAAAATTTTTTATTTTACACAACAAGCTTCAACTAAAATTTTATAGAAACATAACACTGGCAAACCTATTTAAAAACTTAATAAAATGTTGTCATCTGCTATTATTTTTTGATGATAAAAACACAATTATTTCAAGCTGTACGCATGATTAATAATCATTGAAAACAACCATTCAAAAGCATACTATTCCCATTAAAAAAAAAGTTACCTAAAAACAATATCAATCATATTAAAACGCGTTTTTGTTTGTACTTTAGATGCTTACTTCTATAGCAAATATTATCACTCCAATAAATACTAAAAGTCAGCCAGTATGAACACTATTGAAAAAAAATTTGTTCCGGTAATGATAACCCCTTTCAACCTTAAAGCTAAGGTTGATTTAGATGTTGTTTCAAGATTAATTGATTTTTATCTTGCAGCAGGTGTAAAAGGTTTTTTTGCCAATTGCTTAAGCAGTGAAATGTTTAGCATAAGCGAAGATGAACGGCTTGACCTTACAAGACACATTGTAGAATACGTTAATGGCGCAGTACCTGTTGTAGCAACAGGCAGCTTTGGGTTAACGATTGAAGATAAAGCGGAGTTTACGCGTAAGATTTACTACACTGGTGTTGATGCTGTTATAATGATAACAGGCCATTTTGCTAACATTGATGACAGTAACGAAGTGTTATTGAACAACTTTGACAAAATGTTTAACCTTACAGGCAATATACCATTGGGTATGTACGAATGCCCTGCGCCTTATAAAAGAATAATTACACCAGATGTTTTTACGCAACTGCTAAGTGCCAACAGGCTTACTTATCATAAGGATACTTCAATAACACACGAAAATGTAAAAGCAAAGCTTGATATACTCAGCAGCTTAAATAACAATACGCTGGAGTTTTACGATGCGCACACACCCAATGCATCTTACTCATTGCAAATGGGTGCTAAAGGCATGTCATCTATTTCGGGCAACTTTTATCCTGAGATATTGGTTTGGATGTGCATGAACGCAACTAGTCCAGACAGGCAGGAAGATGTACAATGGCTTCAGGTCGAACTAACAAGGGTAGACCCTTTAATACACCAGGCATACCCTATGAGCGCCAAATACTTTTTGCAAAAAAGAGGGTTGCCCGTGCGTACCATAAGCCGCACATTTACTTTAGAACTTACACCAGAACAGAAGAAAACATTAGATGATATTTATACAAGCT
>CAZRDD010000572.1:0-3594 GCA_964598675.1 uncultured Parafilimonas sp. | reverse complement strand
AAAAATGGTACCCTAAAGCCGGGTTTTAAAAAACATTAAAATATTAAAAACAGGCATTACGTATAGCATACGTACTGTACCTTACACCATTATTTACTTTAACCAATATCAATGAAGGTATATTTAACCCTGGCCATTGCTTTGCTGCTTGCTTTAGCACGCGCAAATGCCCAGGTAGATAATATACGCAAACTACAGCAAAGCCTGCCAAAACTTACTGACAGCCTGCAATACACCGATGCCCTAAACCGCATTGCCCTGCTGCAGTACGAGCAGAATATTGACAGCACCCTGTACTATGCCAACCTTGCCCGCGGCATTGCCAGAAGGCACGAGTATGCCAAAGGCATTGCCGATGCCACCAATAACCTTGGTATTGTGTTTGATGTAAAAGGCAATACCCCCATTGCCCTGCGTTATTATAACGATGCCTTTAACCAGTACCAAGCCCTGGGCGACACAGCAAACATGGCCCAGGCCCTTATGAATATTGGCCTGGTGTACGATGCTATTAGTAACGACCCAAAAGCAATTAGCAATTTTAAACGTGCAATTGAACTTAGCAGCCACCTTGCCAACGATAGTATACTGGCCCTGGCTATTTATAATTTTATAGATGGTTTCCCAAATTACTACCCGCCAGATTCTGCCACTATATACATTAACCAGGCCATAAGCATTGCCACAAAACACCACGATACCAGGATACTGGTAGCCTTAGACCAGCTAACGGCCGAAATGCTTATTAAAACCGGCAAGCGTGACCAGGGCATACAACTGCTAAAGCAAACGGTGGAAAAAACCACCCAAATGCAATTGTATAATCTTAGCATTGATCCGCTTACCGAACTTGGCGATAATTTTTTTGATACCGATACCGCCGCCGCTGCTGTCTATTACAAACAGGCCCTGCAAATTGCGCGGCAGTATGGCTTTAACGGCAACCTAAAACCCATACTAAACCAACTGTACAACTTTTACGCCAAGCACAATAATACCCAGCAGGCATTTTATTACAGTAAGTTACTGCTGGATGAGTACAAGCGCGAGGCCCTTAACAATTATGAATCGGGCGTGGATTATATTGAGTATGCTATTAAAGATCAGCAACTGGAGGCCGTAAGCATAAAATCATCGTACAGCATAAAGCTGTTATGGCTGGCAGCCGTTATTTGCCTGCTTGCGGTAACCATTATAATAATATTATTGCGCAACCGCAGGCGCAGGTTGCATACCCTAACCGTTTTACAAAACAACTTTACCCAGTTAGAGGCCACCAGCCACCAGCTGGAAGAAAGCAATAAAAACTACGCAAAGCTTATAAGGATTGTGGCGCACGACCTTAGGAACCCCATTGGCTCCATACACAGCATAAGCGCCCTGGTGCTTGATATGAACAATATTAACGGGGAAGATAAGCAATGGATAAGCCTTATAAAAGACAGCAGCAAAAACTGCCTGCAATTAATTGGCGAGTTGCTTGAAACCGATTTTATTATTAACCAAACCAACCTTAACAAACAAAACATAAGCCTAAGCGCACTGCTAACCCAGGCGGCACAACTGCTGGGCTTTAATGCCCGCGAAAAAGGCCAGCACCTTGTACTGCGCGATGCGGCCCATGCCACCCTGCATGCCGACTATAACAAGCTGGCCCGCGTAATAAACAACCTGGTGGTAAATGCCATAAAATTCAGCCCCGAAGGCAGCGAAATACTTATTGAAACCAGCCGTACGCCCGAGGGCATACTTATTGCCGTTAAAGACAATGGCATAGGCATACCGCCCAATATTGGCAGCAAACTGTTTGAGCCCTTTACGCAGGCCCAGCGGGCTGGCACTGCTGGCGAAAAATCGTTTGGGCTGGGCCTGTACATAAGCAAGCAAATTATTGAAGCCCATGGCGGCCGTATATGGTTTACCAGCCAGCCGGGGCAAGGCACCACCTTCTATATTTTACTTAACGAGTAGGGGGCATGGTTAAAGGCTTCGCCTTTTTTACAGCGTTGTATGTTACAACACATAGTTATGTTTTTGTGCTTACTGCGTAAGCAACACAATTACTATCTCAACACATAGATTCATAGTAAACATAGGTACACATAGCTATATTTTATGCTTACTGCGTAAGCAACACAATCACTATCTCAACACATAGATTCATAGTAACCATAGGTACACATAGTTATGTTTAATTAATCATTACAACAACTATGTGCTTCACTCTTTCCTATGAGTCTATGTGTTGAAAATTTATTGTGCGAGCAACTTACTCATCTATGTGTTTCTATCTTTTCTATGTAGCTATGTGTTTAAGCCCTACTCCGCAAGCACGTTGCGAAAGCAACACATCAAACCAATAACCTTTTTACCCATTTGGTAACCGGCGGTGGTAATGCTATTAAGCATCGTTGTGTCACTCCCTGCAACGGCTGTAACGCTGCTTGGCAAATAAATACAGCCAGGCCATGCCGCCGCCCTACTCCTCGCCATGCGTTACTGAAAGCACCGGTATAGACGATACATAGCTGATAAGCTGCCTTGTTACACGCGCCCACCAGCCCGGCATAAAAAACTCTTTTAAAGGGCTAATCATAATAAGGTCTGCATTAATTTTTTTGGAGAAACGCAGCGTCATTTCAGCCAGGTTACGGCCCTCCAGCAATATGCTCTGCACCGGCACACTGGTAAGGCTTTGAAAAATCTCCAGCGTTTGGTTAAGCACCGGCAAAGCAGGCTCGCCCTCCTTTTGCTTTAGCGATACTAAGTACACCGTTGATTTAAAATAGCGGCCCAGCATAGCAGCCATGCGTATACGGCGTAGTGGTATATGGTCGTTCACTGGCAGCACTATCTTTTTAAAATGGCTAACCAACCCGCTGGCACGCACGGCCAGCACCGGCACATTGGTTTTATGCATCAGCGCCGTTACCGATACGGCACTCCATAAACGGTGCAGCAGGTTAAACCGCGATAAACCGGTTACCACAATATCTGCATTGTTTTTTACTATATAATCCGTTAGCTCATGGGCGGGGTTGCCATGCAGCAGCGATATCATCATTTTTCCACCGGAACATAAATGGCTTTTATATTCCTCCTGCATCTCCTTTAATTTTTCTTTTGCCATTTTGGCTTCCAGCAATGGCTCGCTGGTTAGTATGCCGTGGCCACTGTAAAAGGCCACAAACGATACTACATGCACCAGGTGTATGTTACAGTTAAAAGCATTGGCCAGCTCCACTGCTTTGGCTACCGCCCACTTATCGCTGGCGGTAAAATTTACCGGCACCATAATGTTGTACAGGTTGTGTGTCATGGGTTTTGCATTTAAAGGTTATTTAAAAAATACTCGTTCAACGGTATTGTTTGCTTACAACTTACTGCTTCTGTCTTCCTTATACCTTACACCTTCTACATTATACCTCCTTACACCCTATACCTTTTACCTTATACCTTTTCTTTCCTCGTGCTTCCAACACTACAAATTTCAAACTATAAACTACAAACCTTCTTCCGCTTCTTGCTTGCTGCGGCTGCGCCTGCCGTGTATTTACTTTCTTTGTCTTAACACAAAGAAAGTAACAAAGAAAA
>CAZRDD010000571.1:0-3595 GCA_964598675.1 uncultured Parafilimonas sp. | reverse complement strand
CCAGCGAGGATATATTGGGTTTAAAAAAGCCGTTGCCCGTAATCATAAGGCCAAGCCCGGTAAAGAAAAGAAAAGTAGCCAGTTGTGGCGCGGAGTGATACAATGTGCCACAACAAAACAATACACATTCACCCGCAGCCATTACAAGGCCCCCTGCAATAATGGAACGGCGGTTGCCCCAAAAACGGTCTGCCATAAAACCACCCAGCAAAGGGGTAAGGTACACCAGGCTTATATAACTGCCGTAAAGGTTAGAAGCAAAGTCCTTACGAAACAACAACGCCTCCGTCATAAACAAAATAAGGATGGAGCGCATGCCATAAAAATTAAACCGCTCCCACATTTCTGTAGCAAACAGTATATACAAACCTTTGGGGTGGCCTTTAGGGGCAGACGTTTTTTGCATAGTTCTTTTTTTGACCGTTTAGATACTGCTGACTGAATTGATTTATTGATTGAAAAATTACCGATTGAATGGTACGAACAATTGTATTTATCCGGCTTTTCTAACCGGTTTATTACTTTCTCATGTGTTCAACGTTCCTTATATTTTACCTGCACCACCTCACCCCATCTAACAGGAATATATGTTTTAAAACGCCAGGCCCGTACGGTTACAAGCTTTCTAACTTATCCTTCTTTCAGGCATTCAACCTTCTCTTATCCCAAATTTTAAATCTCCGGCTTTCCGTCTCCCCCGTCTTCGGATATTCCGTCTTTGCTTATATCCCTCCGACTTTCCATCTTCCCGACTTATCGGACTTCCCGACTTTCGGACTTCTTCTCCCTCCCCCTCTTTTGCCGAAAATACATAGAAATTTAATATACCACATTTTTATTGGCCAACCACGCTTATTTTCGTTCAACTTTATACAACAGCTATGAATATTCTTTTATTGGGCTCCGGCGGCCGCGAGCATGCATTGGCCTGGAAAATTACACAAAGCAACCTTTGCACAAAATTATACATTGCCCCCGGCAATGCAGGCACTATACAGTTTGGCACCAATGCAGCCATAGGGGTTAACGAATTTGAGGCCCAGAAAGCTTTTTGCCTTGCAAACAACATAAACATGGTAGTGGTAGGGCCCGAGGAGCCATTGGTAAAAGGTGTATACGACTTTTATAAAAATGATGATACCCTAAAACACATAATTGTTATTGGCCCCGCCGCTTATGGTGCGCAACTGGAAGGCAGCAAGGCTTTCAGCAAAAAATTTATGCAGCGGCATAATATACCTACCGCCGCTTATGCCGAGTTTGATGCCAGCAATATTGAGGAAGGCAGGGCATACATAGCCCAACACAGCTTACCCATTGTGTTAAAGGCCGATGGCCTGGCTGCTGGCAAGGGCGTGGTAATTGCAACAACCCACAAGGAAGCACTGGAGGTTTTTGACGAAATGATTGTAAACCGCCAGTTTGGCGACGCATCAAGCAGGGTGGTGATAGAACAGTTTTTAGAAGGCATTGAAGTAAGCGTTTTTGCCCTTACCGATGGCCAGGATTATAAAATAATAGGCCATGCTAAAGATTACAAGCGCATAGGCGTTGGCGATACTGGGCTTAATACCGGCGGCATGGGCTGTGTAAGCCCCGTACCATTTGCAGAAGGTGCATTTATGCAGCAAGTGGAAGAAACAATTATAAAGCCCACCATAAATGGACTGAAGACCGAAAACATAGTGTACAATGGTTTTGTGTTTTTTGGGCTGATAAATGTACAGGGCAAACCAATGGTGATTGAATACAACTGCCGTATGGGCGACCCCGAAACGGAAGTGGTACTGCCCAGGTTAAAAAATGATATTGTAGACTTGTGTTTGGCTGTACACCAGGGCAGGCTATCGCAGGCTGTTATTGAGTTTGACAGCAGGGCCTGCGCTACTGTAGTGGCAGTAAGCGGTGGCTACCCCGGCGACTACGTTAAAGGGTTTGTTATTGCGGGGTTAAATAACGTTACAGATAACAGCAATACTATTATCTTTCACGCTGGTACTGCACTGGCCGGTGGCCAGGTAGTTACCAATGGCGGCAGGGTGCTTGCTGTTTCATCGTACGGCAGTACCATTACCCAGGCCGCTGCAAGCTCTAAAGCTGCGCTGGAAGGCATATCGTTCAACGGCATGTTTTTCAGAAACGATATTGGCTACGAGTTTGCTTAAAATGCCCCCGCCCCCTGAGGGGAGCAAATAACTGATTATCGTTTTAAAGCCCCCGCCAGGGAATGGGGCGCAAAAAATATACGCTGTATATGGCGCGCATTTTTACAATATGCTGTTTACTGGCACTGCCTTTTTTTAGTGTTGCACAAACCGACCCCGAGCGGTTACTGCAAAGGGCAAAAGCCGAAATGAAAGGTTTACAAAATGGTGAGCAGCCAGATTATATTGCCGCTGGCAAATGGCTGGAAGATGTTGTAAAAGCCCTGCCCAACAACGCAGAAGCATGGTATTACTATGGCTGCGCTATTGACAGGTATAACCACAAAGATGGGGAAAGTATTACCGCTGCCGATATTGCCCTTACCGAAAATACCAGCCTGGCTTTTGAAAACAGCCTGCAGGTGAGCAACGATAAATATACAGGTGATATTCTGTTACTGGACCCGCACACAAAAATCTTGTCTGCCTGGGGTGCGCAAGCATTGTATTATGCTTATAACAACGACCGCGATTCCGCTGAATGGTGCCTTAAACAAGCCCTGCAACGCGGCGGTATAAATAAAACGGTATCCACCTATTTTAAGCAGGTAATGGATGAGTGCCAGCGCGGGGCCTACCTTTTTACCACCGGCGACATGTATACTTATTACCTGTTGTACCTGCAGTTGTATGAGCATTACCGCACCGACATTACCTGTGTTGACCTTAACCTGCTCAACACCTCCTGGTACCCGGATTGGCTGCAACAGAAAAACCCAGGCCTGTTTAGCTATGGCATAAATGAACTGGACAGGGTGAAACGCCTGCATTGGGATACAAAGGAAATTTCCATACCCAATAAAAATGGCGGAACACCAGAAGCAGCCCTTGTTTGGGAATTAAAACCGACTAAAGACAACACGCTGCCCCGGTCGGACCAATTACTGCTGGATATACTACAGGTAAATGCGTTTACAAAGCCGGTATACTTTGCCGGGGACGTGCCATCGGATATGAAATTGTTTTTAGATGCCTACCTGCAATCCAAGGGGCTTACGCACAAACTGCTGCCGGAGGCTGGCACAGTAAACGAAACAGAAATGTCGTTAAGGCTTAAAAAGTTGCCGGTGCTGCCATCTGCCACCAACTACCTCAACAGCAGGGATAACATACAGGTACTCAACAACTACCGCTTTGCATATACTACCGCTGCCATTATCGCCTCCCAAAAAGGGCATAACGAAGAAGCATTACAATTGATTGAAACCGCAGAAAGAAAATATCCCGAAAACCTGCTGCCATTTTTTGCAGATGCAACAAAGCAATGGTTTATTAATTTAAAAGAAAAAGCCCAGAAAGGCGAAAAGTTATAAGGGGCCCAATTTTGCTAAATAAGATGTATAGTCCTGAAATAAGTTGACAGATTTTAAATTGTCCCGGTTGCCTCAGGT
>CAZRDD010000570.1:0-3599 GCA_964598675.1 uncultured Parafilimonas sp. | reverse complement strand
CGAGCGTATTTCAAAAAATACCTGCCCCTCAATAGCATCTTTGCCCAAAAAAAAGTTACAAACCCAAATAATGATAATGAGCATAGGCCCCATGGCAAAAATGGTGTAGTAAGCCAGTGCCGCACTAAGCGTGGCTATTTTGTAGGTTAAAAAATCATCGAACGTGCGTTTTATAAGTGCCCACATTTTTACAAGTTTCAGGTTCATGCCGGTAAGCTATAAAAAAATAAGGTAAGTGTTAATTATGCTTTTGCTGTTTTTTTCTCGCAAAGCCGCAAAGGGGCATAAGCAAATACAGTAAGCGGCACTGCCCAGTTTTGTTTACAAGGGGCTTCTTAGTGTCTTTGCGGCTTGGCGCGAAACTTTTTTTCTCGCAAAGCCGCAAAGGGGCATAAGCAAATACCGCAAGCTGTACCACCCTGTTTTGTTTACAAGGGGCTTTCTTAGTGCCTTTGCGGCTTGGCGCGAAACTGTTTTTTCTCGCAAAGCTGCCAAGCTGCATAAGCAAATACAGTAAGCGTTACCACCCTGTTTTGTTTACAAGGGGCTTCTTAGTGCCTTGGCAGCTTGGCGCGAAACCGTTGGCGAAACCTTTTACAGCAAAGCAACACCAGTGCCAAAGTGCAAAAAAGCTTAATTTTGGGCTTGCTTTTAAAATTGATTTGTTTATAAAGGTAACAGCCCTTAACTTCGCGCCTCAATTTAAACAACAATACGGCAAAATCCGTATTACCTCAAATATAATACTATTATGAAAGAAGGTATCCATCCTAAAAACTACAAGTTTGTAGTGTTTAAAGATATGAGTAACGGCACAACGTTTTTAGGCCGTTCAACTGCAGGTGGTAAAGAAACCATTACCTGGGAAGATGGTAATGAGTACCCTGTAATTAAGCTTGAAATTTCGAACACCTCGCACCCTTTCTATACCGGTAAAAACATGCTGGTAGATACTGCGGGCCGTATTGACAAATTCAACAAACGTTACGCCAAAAAATAAACGTTCTAAAAGAATTGCAAACAAATCCCTCCGAAAGTATCACCATACGCCGGGGGGATTTTGCTTTTTACATGCCACTAATTATTTTTTACCTATACTAAACAAACGGTAATGAGCCAGGAAACAAGCTACCCCAAAGAGAAGATAAACATATTATTTTTAGAAAATATAAGCGATAAAGCAGTACAGCATTTTAAAAACAACGGTTACGTTAATGTAAAAAAGCTGGGCGGCGCTGTAAGCGAGGAGCAACTGATTGAAGAAATTAAAGATGTACACCTGCTGGGCATACGCAGCAAAACGCAGATAACCGAAAAAGTGCTTGAAGCAGCCCACAAGCTGCAGGCCATTGGTTGTTTTTGTATTGGTGTAAACCAGGTTAACCTTAAAGCCGCCACAAAACATGGGGTGGTGGTGTTTAATGCGCCCTACAGCAATACCCGCAGTGTGGCCGAGCTGGTAATAGGCCTTAGCATAATGCTTATACGCCGTATACCCGATAAAAACAAGGCTGCCCACGAGGGGGTTTGGATGAAGGATGCCAAAGGCAGTTTTGAACTGAGGGGCAAAACCCTGGGCCTGATAGGCTATGGCAATATTGGCAGCCAGGTAAGCGTACTGGCCGAGGCATTGGGCATGAAAGTGGCTTTTTACGATGTGGAAACCAAGTTGCCTTTGGGTAACGCCCATGCGTGCAGCAGCCTGGAAGAACTGGTGGGTATGGCCGATATTGTTAGCCTGCACGTACCCGAAACAAAACGAACCAAAAACCTGGTGAACGATGAGGTGCTGGCCCATTTTAAAAAGGGCGGTATACTTATTAACTACGCCCGTGGCGAGGTGGTAGATCTTGATGCACTGGCTGCCCATTTAAAAAGCGGCCATTTAGGCGGCGCTGCCATTGATGTGTACCCCTGGGAGCCTGAAAAAAATGGCGACCATTTTGTTACACCATTACAGGGCTTGCCCAATGTAATACTTACCCCGCACATTGGCGGCTCAACCGAGGAGGCGCAGGAGAATATTGGCGAAGATGTTAGCACCAAGCTGTTTAATTACCTGGAGAAAGGCATTACCAACGGCTCTCACACCGTGCCTGCCATTGGCCTGCCGCCGGTAGAAGGAGCCCACCGCATACTGCACATACATTATAACGTGCCGGGTGTGCTGGGGGCCATAAACACCCGGTTATCAAACCACAACATAAACATTGTGGGGCAGTACCTAAAAACCAACGACGAAATTGGCTACGTTGTGCTTGATGTTGATAAAAAACTAAGCAAACAGGCGCTGGAGCTGCTTAAGGAAGTTAAAGGCACCATTAAAATAAGGCTGCTGTATTAGCAGGGTGGGGGCAAAAGTTATTTACATAGCCGCCCCTCTGGTTTTAAAAAGCAGCAATAGTGTAAAATGTTAAGCGGCAGGCAGGGCGTAAAAACCGTGCCTGCCGCTTTGTTATGTGTTGCTTTTGGTATAGTTATTTGTAGGGAGTGATGGGTGCACTTACCTGAAAATATCGTACGCCACGGTGATGCCGTACCATATTTTACCGTCAAAAATCCATTTTTTGCCAATACTTTGGTTAAGCAGCCTGTCTGCCCCAACGGATAGGCCCAGGTTTATTTTATTGTAGCCAAACAAAAAATTAATGCCATAGCTAACGGCGTATTCGGTTTTGTCAACCGGTATGCTGTACCGGGTGGTTAATGGCTTTATATTGGTGCCGCCCAAACTAATAAAACCGGTACACCCAAACGATGTGTATACGGCGCTAACGCCTTCCTCATCAGGGTGGGCTTTAAAGTGGGTCCAGGTTCTCTTCAAACCAAAGGCGCCGCCTAAATTAAGTTCGGCCAGGGCCTGCGTGGGCAGCGAATCTTTAAACCTTTTGTTTTGTATGCCAAGCCTCACTTTAAGCGGTACGGTAATAATTTGAAACACCCAATGGTTTTCGGCAAACTTAAGGCGGGGCGGCATTTTAAACAGGCTGTTGCTGTTAGTGTCGCCGGGCAGGGGGTAAACGGTTTCGGGGTAATAATACTTATTGCTTAGCTGTAATTGCTGGTATTTGGCGCTGGTATCAAAACTGGTTACCACAACTGTGGGTAAAATAAAATGCTGCTGTTCGGTGGTGTCTTTATCTATTAGTAAAGTGCCGTTTATGTTTTGCACATTAACATGCATTTTATGCTGGCCAGTGTTATAGCTTACTATTTTGTTTTTGTATTTACCAGCCTGCTCAACTTTAAAAACTACCTGGTTTTTAGCAAGGTATTTTTTGTTTATGCAACTGCTAAACATAAGCATAGTAGCCGAAACAACCAATAGCAGTTTCATAGTAGTGATTTAAAAGGTTGCGGTGTTTATTAATGTTATTTGTCTTCCGTAAGGCGGAAGGTAGTAATTTTTTGGCACCGGGCAAAATACGGGCGTGTTCGGTGTTCTTTAAAGTACAAGTTTAGAAGTTCAAAGTACGAACCAAAGAACAATCAAACAATCAAACATTCAAACTTTTCAAACCCAAAACCCCGCCCCCAAAACCCCGAACCGCCAAAAGTGTAAAAAATATTTTGCAGTGCTGTAACTTTTATTGCCGGTA
>CAZRDD010000569.1:0-3601 GCA_964598675.1 uncultured Parafilimonas sp. | reverse complement strand
GGTGCTTAGTTTTAAGCACCGGTTTTTTTTGAGTCAGCCCCAGCTGTTTTTGCCCCTTATACCCGCTTTGGCTACCTGCCTGTTGGCCAGCAGCACTTCAGCCAGTAGAACCCTGGTTATACACAAACCGCTGCGCAACCCTATTTTTATTTAGACTTTTCTCTTACAAAAAGCGTGTCTGCCCAATGCGATTATTGCCCAAATAAATTTGCAAATCATGTTATTTAGCAGCGAGTACTGTTCAATTTATTTCGTCGACAGTGTTCATCACCAATCTAACAATACTACCGCATCAAATACATTTTGCCATACCCCTTATTAAAGTATTGGTCGGTATTCACCTGGTTACCAGAGGCATCGTAAGTGGGGAATTTATCCAGCGCATGATTGTTTAAATTGGTAATAACCCTGTACAAGTAAATACCATTGGCCAGCTTTTGGCCGTACTGGTCAGTACCATTCCATTTAAATTCTGTAATATTCCTGCCTATATGCAAGGGGCCCAGTTCATCTTTGGTAATATCCCTTACAATTTTACCCGTAATGGTTAGTATTTGTATCCGCAGGTTTTGCGGCACTTCACTGCCGGTAATAGTAAATACAAAAGCAGTTGAGGTGGTAAACGGATTGGGGTAATTAAACACATTGGAAATCATGGGTTTATTATACACCATAAACGTTACCGTGTAGCTGGTACTACCCGCTGTATTGCCTTTTTGGTCCTTACCGCTAACATACAATGTATAAATACCATCCTGGGCAAGGTGAGGTAAAAAGTCCACCTGCGCAATATTGTCTGCACCACCCGCATTGGCGGGTGTAAACCGCAGGGTATCCGTATTATAAGCAAACCGCTTAAGGGTACCATCGGGGTAAAGCAATTGCACGGTTACCATAGATGTGTCGTTAAGCAGCAGGTATTTCGATTCATCTTTCAGCTTCACCATAATATGCGGTGTAGCGGAAACGATGTCCTGGTTAAGAATATGGGTACCGTCAAAAGTTATATCCAGGGTGGGTTTAAAATTGTCGGTTTGTACAAAAATGTTGCGGTAAAAGAAATTATTAAAGTGAAACTGCTCTGGCTGGGCGCTGGCTGGATTAACATCCAGGTAAAAATTATTAAGCCCGCTAAAGCTCTTTGTATCAATCGTATAACTAACTACGGCAGTATCGCCGGGGTTTAACTTCTTTAAATTAGCGGCAGGTAAAACGTTGGCTACATTACCAGCATTGTACAACACCATTTTAACTTTTATACTGTCGGCAAAAGCAACATCGCTAACATTTTTAAAAGCAATAGACACTTTTGAAGTTTGCCCTTCGCCCAAAGTATCGTTGAAGGTGTATAATATGTTCGGGGCAAGTGCGCCTTCGGGTACGGGGTCGTACAGTAAACGCCAGTAACGTAACTGGTAAGGGGTAAGGTTAATACTATCGGCATTACGCATGCGCAGAATTATATACGGGTAAGCAATGGTGCTTACGGCAGATATGTCAGCATCCTGCTGCTGGGCATTTAGGGTATACAACACCGTTTGCGTGCCTGTGGAGGAAACCCCGATTACTTCTACCGAAGGGTTATCCCCCGCTTTTGTGTCAAGGGAATAACCGCGCCATTTTACCTGTTTCCAATTTTTGGCAGGGCCAAATGCAGGCGATGTGATATAGCCAAGCATATCAGGGGTAGCAATGTTAAGCGTGGTATCCAGCACATCAGTGCTGCCTTTGGTAAACGCATAAGCAGGCGCAAACGATGGGGTATTCTTTTTATAAGCAAACACCCAGGCCCTGGTAAAACTGTAATCATCAAGCCCTGCAAAACCTGCATTTTTCAGGCTCTGGTAAAAGTTTGTTCCGTTTACAAGAGGGTCGGCTTTCCAGGCGGCGGCAAAGGTTTGTGCATCGTAAGGTTCATTAATAATAACCCTTGCGGTAACAAGATAACCAGCAGGCACCCAGTTCATAAAAGCGGCCATTTGGTTACGGCCTTCAACAGTATTATAAGCAAACTCAAAATTAAACTCCGTACCAACGTGGTTTCTGTCGGCACAGTTGGCCGCACTCTGCATAAAACTGCCATAGGCCCCGCCGTACCCTGTTACAGAAGGTACGGGCTGATTGTACAGTGGTTTAAGCGTAACGGGATCGAATACATTAAATATGACAGAATGCCCTAAACAGGCCGACACGGTAACCCTTATATTATTGATGATAATTGCAAAGGAGCCGTCTTCATTCTGGCTGCTGTTATTGGGATTGAACACGGTATTGGTTAACCGGAAAGTGTTGATTATCTTATTGTAATTCCACTGCCTGCTTGTGCTGTCAATAGCAATATTGGTAGTGGCCGATTTAAGGTGCTGGTACACATGCGACTGATTAAAGCCATAACTGCTGCCTGCTATGTACACAAAACTGCTGTTGTTCCAAATATATTGCCCCGACGCAGGTACTGGTGCTACACGCCAGTAATATACCGTACTGTCGGTATAAGTTATGCCGGGGTCAAATTCAATTTCACCGCCAACCGAGGTTACTGTTTTTGTTATTTTAAACGTTGAATTGAACAAAGCAGTAGTATCAAGCTCCATAATGTATTGCCGCTGTGGCACAATGGCATTTGCAGTGGAAGCGATGAGTTTTGAACTGCTTTTATTAATGATGGCATAGTTATATGGGTAAATAGGGGTTAGCTCATCCTCATAGATATAAAAAGTTTTTGTGATGCTGTTATTGGTTTCACTCAGCTCGCTGTAAGCACTGTCGTAATCAACCGTTACGGTAAGTTCGTTTTGGCCTTTATCCCTTGTAGGCACAACAGGCACTGTAAGCATTAACGAATCCATATATCGCAGCGAAGCTATTTTTTTTGTAAGCACAATGGCTTTGCTGCCATCAGGATATTGCCTGGTTACACGTACCGATAACGAATCTGCTGCCGGTAACACCTGGCCTATATTATACAGGTATGCTTTAACGCTAAAGCTATTGTCGGCCACTGAAATAAACGTAGGGCTTATTGATACTTGTGGGTCTTCTACAACAAAGTCTGGTTTGGCATGTGCGTTTACTTTTAATGCCGGGTCGCCATGCAACACGTTTTCTTCGGCATGCAGCACATAACTTATAGAGTCGTTACCGCCACTGTATTTTGCCTGCACCAGTGCCAGCAGGCCCGCCTGCATATTTTCGGCCACCGATTTTCCATACCCTGTGGAAGCAAGGTTGCTATAAAAACCGGTGTTATATGTATCAAGATAATTCTCCACCCCAAAATGTGTACTTGCTATAAAGCCTATGCCCCCGCCATTGTTATACAATACATACCCTTCGGAGAGAGAGGTGATGCTTGCAAGCCTGGTGGTATCAAAAGAATAGATGTTACCCGCATTACACCCGTTTACAATAAACAACGGGTATTTGCCCGGGTTTGAAAAAGTGTTCCAGCTACCAAGGTTATAATCAAGCGTGGTAGCGGCCGAGTGCCCAAAATAATTAATAACACTTACCCCGCGCGTAAACAACTGCTGCAGCAACTGGCTGGCCGCGTAGGCCGAACTTACTGTTGTAGTATTAAAGCTATAAATCTTGGCACCGT
>CAZRDD010000568.1:0-3610 GCA_964598675.1 uncultured Parafilimonas sp. | reverse complement strand
CTACTGCTGATGGAGGTTACGTAGTATGCGGCTCCGCAGAATCGGCCAATGGAGACGCTACCTGCAATGCCGGAATAACAGACATGTGGGTGATAAAAATAAATAGCACAGGCGGGCTTGAATGGCAAAAAAGTATAGGAGGTGTTTTGTACGATGAAGCCCACAGCATTCAGCAACTTAGCGATGGCAACTACATTATAGCTGGTGCCACCTGCTCAAAAAATGTAGCGGGTTACCACGCCAAGGTTATATCCGACGGCACCTGCGATGATTTTTTGGTGATTAAACTGGCTCCGCCTGCAAATAACGGCACACAGGCTCCTTCTGTAACAATTTTGCCCGCCGACGGAAATATTTGCGGTAATGGCGATGCTGTTTTTACAGCCCGTGTACTTTATGCAGGCATTAACCCACAATACAAATGGTTAAAAAATGGCATTCCTGTAGGTGTGGCCACTGCAACTTATACGGCCCTGGGGGTTGCAACAGGCGACAAAATAACGTGCGAGGTTACCACCGGCGGCAGTTGCGAAGGTGCAGCAGCACCGGCCAGTGGCTCGGTTACGGCCAATGTACAAAGCAATAACCTCAACCCAAAGATTACTATTACCGCAAGCAGCACCTTTATTTGCAATTGTGCATCTGTAACAATAAAAGCTGCTGTAACAGGCGGCGGTACCCTGCCAATATACCACTGGCTGCTAAATGGGGTTGATGCCGGGGTAAATGGCAATGTATTTGTAAGCAACACATTGCAGGCTGGTGATAAAATAAGTTGCACATACACAGACAATTCAGGCTGTGTGGTGGGGCGCAGTGTTGTTTCCAATACCATAGAAATGACCAATACTGGCGGCATTACACCATCTGTAACCATTACCACCACCGATACCGCTGCTTGTGCAGGCAGTAAAGTTACTTTTACGGCAGATGCTGCCAATGCAGGTGCCAGCCCAACCTACCAATGGCTGGTAAATGGCAAAAACACGGGTACCAACAGCAGTATATTCAGCAGTACCGCATTAAATAATGGGGATGTGGTTGCCTGCAACATAACGGTGGACCCTTTGTTTGCCTGCGCTGCTGCAAGCACGGCAGCCTCCAATACAATTACCATGGTTATACACGCCAAACTGCCTCCGGCTCTTACTATTGCCCCTAATGTTGACAGCCTTTGTGCCGGGCAGGCAGTAACATTTACCGCTACCGCCACCAATGCAGGCAATAACCCGCAATACCAATGGACGTTAAACGGCCAAAACACAGGCAACGGAACCAGCAGTTTTGTGTACCCGGTTCCCGCAGAAGGGGATGTTTTAGGCTGTACTATCACCGCAGACCCGCAGTTTGTTTGCGCTACGCCAACCACAGCAACAGCTGCCCCAATAGCCATACATGTAAAACAACAACCGCCGCCATCGGCCACCATTACCAGCCAGGGTAACGACGTGTGTGCGGGTAATACCATCACTTTTACCGCCACTGCCGCAAACGCTGGCAATACCCCCTCATACCAATGGATGATAAATAACGCGCCCGCAGCAAACGGTACTAACCCTGTATACAGCAGTGCCAGCCTTACCAATGGCGATGCCCTTTATTGTGCCGTACAACCCGGTGCAGGCAGTTGCGTAACCGGGGTAGTAAATTCAAATACTATTGTTGCACTGGTAAACCCGGTGCCGGTAGTACAGGTTTCGCCCGCTGATACCCTTATAACTATTGGTGCAAGCATTCAACTATCAGCCACAGTTTCACCGGCGGGAACACCGTTTGAATGGAACCCGGCAGAAAAACTGGTAAACCCATCATCCCTTACACCATTTACCGTTGCTTTAAATGACAGTGCAACTTTTACCATTACTGCCACAACACTAAAAGGCTGTAAAAGCGCTGCCGTTGCCGTTGTTAAAGCAGGCAGGCCGCTTTTTATGCCATCTGCTTTTACCCCCAATGGCGACCTGTTAAACGATGTCTTCCGCATACCCGCAGGCGTAACACTAAACCTGCAGGAGTTTTCAATATTTAACAGGTGGGGCAAAAAAGTTTTTACTACCAATAACATAAGCCAGGGTTGGGATGGAACATTTGGTGGCACAAAAGCCGATGCAGGCGTATATGTTTATTTTATAAAAGGCACGGACAGAAAAGGGCAGGTATTTATGAAGGGCTCACTGGTTTTAATACGTTAAGCCGGTGCTTTTGCGTGCGGCTACAGGCCGCGCATCCCGTTTTATAATATCAGTACACGCAATAGTTTTCACTAATTGAGGGCTAAGGCCGGTTTTATAAAAACTATTTATTTACTTTACCCCCTGTTAACTATGCACCCACAAGGCTGCCATGCTTAAAACAATACCGTAATATGAAGCGCTCTCCCAAAAAGAAACTTATCAGGCTTTTTAAAATAACCGGTATTACGCTGGGCAGTATTCTTTTGCTCATGTTCCTGCTGCCATTTCTTTTTCCTACATACGTATCCAACAGAATAAAAGGGCTGGTAAACTCCACCATTACGGGCGACCTTGAATTTTCAAAAGCAAGACTATCTTTTTTTAACCATTTTCCCGCGCTAACCCTTACCCTGTACGATTTCAACCTGAAGGGTTCGGCACCGTTTGAAAAAGAAACGCTGGTTTCGGCAGACGAAGTTTCGCTGGGCATCAACCTTAAAAGCCTGCTGGCTGAAAAAATAAATGTTGATGAAATATACCTTTCAAAAGCGTACATCAATGTACAGGTTGATTCGCAAGGCAGGGCCAATTACAACGTTTATAAAAATAAACCGGCTTCAACACAAGCAGCGGCGGCTGATACGGCCAGCGCATCCTTACAGATAGCAAAAATATTGGTGGAGAAAAGCAATGTTGTTTATAACGACCGATCGCTGCCAATGCAAATAAACCTTAAAGGGTTTTACTACCTGGGCAAGGGCGACCTGAGCAAGGACATATTTGACCTGAACACCCATACTGAAATAGATTCGGTTGATTTTTATTTTGGCGGGCAGCCATACCTGGTATCAAAAAAAATAAATGCAGACCTTGTAACGCAGGTTAATACCAAATCGTTATCGTTCCTGTTTCAAAAGAATGACCTTAAAATAAACCAGTTACCTGTAGCCTTTACCGGGCAGTTTGCTTTTGTAAAGGATGGCTATTCCATGGATTTTAAAATTCATTCATCAAACGCAGGCCTGCGCGATGTTTTTACCGCCATGCCTGCCAACTATACCCAATGGCTTGAAAAAACGGATGTTAAGGGCAATGCTGATTTTGACCTTAGCCTTGCAGGCAATTATATTGCTGCAACAAAAACAGCCCCCGACCTGGTATTCAACTTTAAGATAAGAGACGGCTACATTGCCAATGACAAAGCCCCTTCGCCGGTAAAAAACCTGTTTCTTAATTTCCAATCAAGCCTGCCGGGCCTTAACGCTGACAGCCTTAAAGTGGATGTTGATTCCATTTACTTTAATATTGATAAGGACTATTTCAGCTCCATCCTTCACCTTAAAGGGGTAACTGCGCCAGAAGTATACGCAAATATTAACACAGCGATTGACCTTGAGAAATGGGACCGTGCCGTAGGCATACAACCTCTTGATTTT
>CAZRDD010000567.1:0-3616 GCA_964598675.1 uncultured Parafilimonas sp. | reverse complement strand
CATTAAAGCAGGCGATAAAATTATTTTAAGCGGCCCGCTGGCAAGGCATGGTATTACCATTATGAGCCACAGGCAGGGCCTGCAGTTTGAAACAACCATAAGCAGCGATACGCGCCCGCTTAATGGCATTGTACTTACGCTGCTGGATACGTTTGGAGAAAACATTCACTTACTGCGCGACCCTACCAGGGGTGGGTTGGCAACCGTGTTAAACGAGGTGGCGAGAGATGCCGGTTTGGGTATAGATATTGTTCAAAAAAATATTCCGGTTGAGGAGGAAGTGTACGGTGCCTGCGAAATGCTGGGGCTTGACCCTTTGTATGTAGCCAATGAAGGCCTGTTTGTGGCTGTTGTGGATGCGCAGGTTGCCGATGCGGTACTGGCCGCACTTCAACAGTGGGAGCATGGCGAAATGCCGGCTATTGTTGGCGAAGTAACCACTGACCATGCCAGGCAGGTGTTGATGACAAGCAATATTGGTGGACGCCGCGTGATAAACATGCTGGCGGGTGAGCAATTGCCAAGAATTTGCTGAAAAACGAGTGATAATTATAACGGCTGAGCCTGCTTTTGATTAAAAACGATGGTAGAAGTAATTAACATACGGGATAAAAACCACGGTGCTGTGCCAAAAAGCAACGCCTCGTTATTTTTTTATGGCGATGAGGGCAACCCATTTTTGGCCCCGCGCGGGCTGCACACTGTTGATGGTAAACTTATAGTAGCAGATACGGCACAAAACAGGGTTTTTATTTGGAATGTGATGCCTGCATCCAACTATGCAAAGCCAGATGTGGTACTGGGGCAAACCAGCACCGCCGGAACGGAGCGTAATGCAGGTGGTGCGGCGGATGCTTCTTCCTTATTGTACCCTTCAGGTATATGGAGCAATGGCACTGTGCTTATTGTTGCAGATGCCTGGAACCACCGGGTGTTGGTATGGAACAGTTTTCCCACCCAAAACGGCCAACCCGCCGATGTGGTTATTGGCCAGCCGGATATGCTGGGTTGCATGCCTAATGTCGATGGCGTAGGCGCTGCCCCTACCGCCCAAAGCCTTAACTGGCCCTATGGAGTTTGGAGTGATGGAGTGCATTTGTGGGTGGCCGATACCGGCAACAGGCGGGTATTGTTTTACGGAAGCATACCCACCCAAAATTATACCCCTGCAACCAAAGTGCTGGGTAAAGAGGGTTTTGAAGATAAAGATTATGAAAGCGAACACGCGATATGGCCATACTCGGTAAAGGTTTCAGAAACCGGCGCCCTGGCCATTAGCGATACGCAGTATTACAGGGTATTGATATGGCATAACTGGCAGGATGCTTTTACAAAACCTGCTGATGTGGTTATTGGCCAGCCCGACAGGCAAAGCTGCGGGCAAAACCAATACAGGCTAAGGCCACAGGCCAACACCCTAAATTGGTGTTACGATATGTTTATGCGTAACGGAAGTATATGGGTTGCCGATACCGGTAACAGCCGCGTGCTTTTTTTTAAGCATATACCCACACAAAACAATACCCCGGCTGACGACCTGTTTGGCAATTTTAGTTTTGAAGCCATTGGCGAGCATCTTGAAGTGGGTAAACACAACAGCCAACGTTTATACTGGCCTTTTGCAGTAACCGTAACAGGCAGCCATTTAATTGTTGCTGACACCGGTAACCACAGAATTGCGTTATACGATATTTAAAAACCGCCATATTATGTTTTCATTCCCGCTTTTACTAACGGTTTATGCTGGTTTTACCCATGCCTTTGAGGCAGACCATTTATTGGCTGTAAGCAGCATTGTATCGCAGCGCAGCAGCATGCGCTCCTCAATGAAAGATGGGGCATTCTGGGGCTTTGGGCACGCCGCCACAATACTGTTTGTAGGGGTGCTGATGATATTGTTTAAGGCCGGTATATCAGCGGGCATGTTCCATTATTTTGAGGCCATTGTGGGTGTAATGCTTATTGCACTGGCAGTGTACCGGCTGGTAAAGTTTTTCAGGGCCAAAAAAATTGTTATCCATACGCACGGCCACGAACACCACAGTGCGCAGCACAAACACCTGCATGTGCATTTTGGCAACGCCGATAAACACCAGCACCCGCATTCGCTGGCATTTGGTGTAGGCCTGGTACACGGCCTGGCAGGCAGCGGCGCCCTGATACTGGTGGTTATGTCGCAAATAAAGGGCCCTGCAGACGGGTTGTTGTACCTGGCAATATTTGGGGCAGGGTGTATTGTTGGCATGCTGGTAGCCGCAGGGCTTTTTAGCGTGCCTTTCTCCAAAAAAATAATGCAGGCCCGGTTGCTACAAACCTGTTTGATTATTATATCCTCAACGCTTTGCCTGCTGTACGGCGGTAAGGTAATTTACGAAAACCTGGTAGCCTGATACGTTTATGGAAGCATTAAATACCTTGCTGGAGGCCCTTGCATTTTACAATATTGAAGTATTGTCTGTTACCGGCAGAATGGTAAAAGTACAGTCCAGCTACGAAATTGAAGTGGAGGCAAACGGGCTGTACAAGCTGCTGGATGATGGCTATATTGTAGCCCCTTTTGATGATTTAAATGAGCTTTGCCGCTTTATTTTGGCTTAACCAACACTGTGCGATTTACCACATAACGGCATTTTTTAATAGCAGGCAAGCAACGGGTTAAAAATCTTTTATTTTTTATTTGCGTTATAAATGCAAACCCTTACCTTTGCGCTCCCTAATTATAGGGAAGGGCACGGGAGGTAGTTCAGCCCGGTTAGAATACCTGGTTTGGGACCAGGGGGTCGCTGGTTCGAATCCAGTCCTCCCGACAGAAAAGAAAAAAGAGTTGCAGCAATGCAGCTCTTTTTTTATGTCATAGAATAATCCATTTTTAGACACCAGTTCAGACGCGCTGGATACTCATCCAGCACATTCTATTAAGACTCACCAAATATTTATGCTTAATTTTTCTCAGTAATCCACACACTGGCAACTTTAGGTTATAACTAAATCATTTATAATTAGTTATGGTCTTTTCATATCCCTTTATTGAGCTCCACGAATCAAAAACTATCAAAGCTTTGGCGGGTTAAAAGGTGGTTTCCTATAGTCGCTTCCTATCAATTATTTTATTGTCAATTAGTTGTGTTTCAGCTGCGGGAACTGAATTGGATCAAAATCTTTGTAAAAATTGATTTACTGTTAATTAGATATTTACTTCTGCTCTTATTTTCATCCTCGAAGATTTAATCTTTTTTGAAACATTTCTCGCCTCAATGGCTTTCTATTGTCTTCCGTGAACTTGCCCATTTAACCCAGGTTATTCTTTATGCTGTTTGTTTAAACAAAGCCCGAAACCAGCAATTTGTTAACTTTTAAACATAACAGCCATGAGTTGTAATAATTCAACCAGCATTAATTTTTACATCCGTCAGAATAGGAACATCAGAAAGGAGGGATTATAGCGTATAGAGAATTTCGACCATAATAATCGCACGTGAACATTTCACACCCTAATTTGAAACAATCCGGTACCATGGTGAACATTTCCCACCCTATTTTGGATGAATCCGGTATCCTGGTGTAACAGGCATGGCACTACATTTGAAACCTGAACGGATTCAGCCAACGATTAAAA
>CAZRDD010000566.1:0-3629 GCA_964598675.1 uncultured Parafilimonas sp. | reverse complement strand
AACTCCGAGTCAAGATTTTTTAGAAACGATTCATATTTCCAGTACAACCCCTCGGAGGCGCTTGCGCCATCAGCCTCACTGGTAATAACCCTTTTTTCGCATGAAACACAGCCCACGTTTTCGTTATAAAAATGCCGTACAATGTTTTTGGCAGCCTCTTTATTCAGCACTGTATTAGCATCGGTGAAAATCACTACCGGCGTTTTTACATGTTTTATTGCCCTGTTTTCCGCAGCACTTTTGCCTGCCCTAACGGGTGAATGCAACAATACAATATCAGTATGTTTTTCAATAATGGCCGGGGAGTTGTCCGTTGAACCATCTGTTATAAACATAATGGTAAGCTTATCCTTTGGATAATCAAGGTCCCTGCAATTCTTAATCTTCATTTCAAGTATATCGGCCTCATTGTAACAAGGTACAACCAATGTGGCGGGCATCCACTCGGCAGGTTCAGTAAATTGTTGTTTTTTACCCCTGCAGGTTATTTTAACCAGCGCGTAAATAACAATGCCATACCCAAAAAAGGCATAGAAAACAACAAGGAAACTAAACCAGAAAATAACGGCAACAATTGTCATGGCTTTACTTCTTTTGAATGTTCCTGATAAATTTTGCAGGCACACCGCCTACAAGCGTGTAAGGCGCTACATCTTTGGTAACAACCGCACCCGCTGCCACTACTGAGCCTTTACCAATGGTAACTCCTTTAAGCACAATAGCCCTGGTAGCCACCCATACATCATCTTCAATGGTAATGGTTTCTTTTACACCACTGGTTTCCCTTTCGTCCACGCCATGAAAATCATTATCCATAATAATCACCTGGTTGGCTATCTGGCAATTGTTGCCAATGCTTATTTTGGTGCGGGCGGTAATTATTGTGCCGGTATTTACAAAGGTGTTACTGCCAATTTCAATAACAGCGCGTGGGCCTGCGGATATTTGGGTTTTGCCAACATGGCTCCAAATGCGGCTATGGTTGCCTATGGTTATTTTACCACGCGCCTGTACCAGCAGGTTGCCCCTTACGGTAACCATTTTGCCTTTTTTGCATTTACGCAGCCTCCATGCAGCATTAAGCAAACGGAAGGCACCGTTAACCATAGATGCAAAAAGAAGCCAGTACACGCGCAACTTCTGTGCAAAACCTTCGGGCTTTTTGCCAAAATATTCATCGGCAATAGCATCGGTTTTGGTATGTAAACGCTGGGTTAAGTTCATATTATTTTAATGCTTTAGCATAACAATCAAGCAATTTTTTAACGGCGTTGCCCCAGGTAAAATTAGCCGCACGCAGCAGGCCTTTTGCTACAATGGTATTACGCAGCGATGCATTTTCAAGCAACTCTGCTGCTGCAAGGGCAATTGTTTCAGGCTGGGCGGGGTTTATAAGGCAAGCGGCATCACCTGCAATTTCCGGCATGCACGATGTGGAAGAGGTAATCACCGGCACCCCACCGGCCATGGCTTCAACAATAGGCAATCCAAACCCCTCGCTAAACGATGGGAACCACAACATGCTTGCGCCCTGGTAAATAAAAGGCAGGTCGTTGTACGAAAAATAGGGGGCCAGTTCAATAGAAGGCATTAAATGCGTGAGGTTGTTATCCTTAAGCATTTTTGCGATATACTCCTTGGTCAGCCCTTTTATAAGCAGTTTGGGGGCATCATTAACATGTTGCTTTAAAATGTTGTAAGCATGCAGTACGCCTGGCGTATTTTTCCGCGGCTCGGTGTTGCCAAGAAAGAAAATATAACCCGGTTTAAGCCCATAACTGTTTAAAACCTCACTTATAGCTGCCGGGGGATGTTGTACAAAAAAGCGTTCATCAGCACCATTGTGTACCACTTCAATTTTGGCTGGGTCAATATGCAGTTTTGAGGCAATTGTATCCTTCTGAAAATTTGAAACTGTAATAATCTGGACTGCTTTTTTTGAGGCTGCCGGAACAATAAGGCTTCGGTAAGTATTGCCCAAACGTTGATACCAGCTTCCGCCAGCTTTTAAATAAGATGTTTCTAGGTATAAAACATCGTGTATGGTGATGATAAGCGGCACCGAAACTTTTACAGGTGCAGTATTGGCTGTGCAATGCAGCACATCTGGTTTAATATTTTTGCAATAAGCAGGCAGGCTAACCTGCTCCCAAACAGGGTAAGGGGCGCTTTTTATGTAGTGAAGGGTTCGCCCGGTTGTATTTTCAAGGCAGTGGTCTTCATCGTTTTTCACCAGCACGTGGTAGTCGTTAGCATCGCCAGCTGCGGGCAATCGTCGTAAAAGCTCGTAGGCAACAACATCAAGGCCATGTTTTTTTGGCCTGAATAAACGCTGGGCTTCAATCGCTATTTTCATTTCTCATTCGTCTTTTGGGTTTCCCCGTGCGGTGTATGGATAAACGTTTTATTGGCCCCTTTAAGTTTAAAAAACAGTTTAAACATACTTAAGAATGCAGAAGGCAGGTGCAGCAATGCATTTAAAAGCTGTTTGTTTACAAATTTTGCTGGCACCGACATAAATATGGCCACGTAACCAATTATCCAAATTGTAAGCCACCACGAAAAGGTTACACCAGCCCCCGGTATAAGCGAGATGATGGCGGCAAAAGGCAGCAGGCCTAATAATAATATGCGTGGCAACAGCAATGTTTGAAATACTTTATCGAAAAAATCAATATTGCCTTTTAGAAGCTCAATAAAACCATCCGCCAAATAACGCTGCATATAGTGAAACTGTGCCGAGAGCCAGCGGCGGCGCTGGTTTTCAAAGTGGCCTTTTTGTGTAACCTTTTCATCGTATATAAGTGCATTTTGGGCGTAGCCAAAACTAATACGGCGCTTAAGCATGCGCAGCTCCATTTCTTTATCAAAACCGCCAACTGCTGTTAGTTCGGGTAATATCTCCTTAAACAGCCTGTATTCCAGCGCCATGCCCGAACCTATGATAGCTGCCGATAAATGCAATGAAGCATGGCCTTTTCTAAAGATGTGGTTGTTAATGCCCTCGCTTATTGCATCCAGCAGCGCGAAGGTGGTATTGGTATTTTTTGCCACACGCTGCCCCTGCACTACACGATAACCTTTTTGCAGCACATCGTTCATGTTATATAAAAAGTCTTTTTCGGCAACATTGTCAGCATCAAAAACCACGGCATAATCAAAATCGCCTTCGGTTTGTTCTATCGCTTTGGTAAGAGCTTTAGCCTTGGTGCTTTTTTCAAACTTTACAACTACCACTTGTATGGGTAACTGGGCTAATTGGTCAAGCGTCTCTGGTTTAAGCGAGTCTGCAATAACCACCACGTGTTTTTTTTCAACCGGGTAATCAATTGTAAGTGCAGCACGGGCTGTATCAACTATTACGGTATCTTCTTTATACGACGGAATGTAGATAACAAATTTGCCGAGCCTGTTAAGCCTTGGGTAAAAAAGTGGGGGTATAATACGGCCTGCAAGTGCAAAAATAAACAGGTATACTGCCTGTACAGCCAGTACAATAAATACTATGATTGAAATAAGCTGGGTTATATCATTGAATATTGAATTCATTGTATGGATTTATATAAAGCTACGTTTTATATTCCAAAAAAAACCTTTCCAAAGTAAACTAAAATACTGCCATTTACCCT
>CAZRDD010000565.1:0-3631 GCA_964598675.1 uncultured Parafilimonas sp. | reverse complement strand
TGCACCACCAAATTTTGGATGGACAGATGTGCAGCCTACCAAAACACTGCTGAACGATTTTCGCCTGGAAAAAACAGTTGATGGCAAAATTGACCCCCGCTGTGCTTCAACTATTTTTTACAACGATACTGCCGATACTCATTTGGCCTCCACGCCCATGTATCAAACCACTTTTCAGGCAGCTTATGCATCAAGCGCCGCATATATGGCCGATGTGTACTGCCGCAAATACGAAAACGGCGATGGTAACAAACCCAATGAGTTTGATTGGAAATCGGGCATAAACGAGCGGCTGATGCGCTACTCCGATGTGTTGCTGATGTATGCAGAGTGCCAAAATGAACTAAACAATATTACTGAGTGCGCTGCCTATGTTCAAAAAGTGCGCAGCCGTGCAAACCTGCCCGACAGAAAGGCTGAGTTTTCAACATTTAACCAGTCGCAGATGCGCGACCAGATTGCCCACGAAAGGTTGCTTGAGTTTGCCCTGGAAGGCCACCGGTTTGATGATATACGCCGGTGGGGATGGCTGGCCGATGCCACGAAACTTGCCTGGCTAAAATCGAGAGACCCGGAGTTTAACAGCTACATACCCGGCAGGGAGCTGTTGCCAATACCCCAAACAGAAATTGACAACAATTCGGGTGTTAAGCAAAACCCTACATATTGATTCTTGTATAATAAGCAAACGGGGGCTGGTTTCTACCAGCCCCCTTACTAACAATACAATGGCTTAAAGCAGGGCGCTGGCGCACCGCACACTTAAATAACAGAAACGGCAGGCAAATGGTGCAGGTATTTAACACACAACTTATAAAGATGAAATTAATTAAACAGGGGTTTGCAGTTGTATGCGCGGTGTTGTATACCGCAGCTTTTTCGTCCTGCAGCAAAACTGGTGCTACCGGTGGTACTACAACGCCGGTTGATACCACCACACCCACACCGGTAGCATTTAACATCAATTCCATTGAGGATACTTATGCCGATGTGGCACCGTTTGCCACCTATTTAAAATGGGCATCGTACAACGTGCACGACCCCTCCATTAAAAAGTTTGGTGATTACTATTACTGCTACAGCACAGATGTTGGTTTTGGCATATCAGTACGTTCAGGCATACAGATACGCCGCTCTAAGGACCTTGTGCAGTGGGAGTATGTAGGCTGGGTATTTAATTCGTTGCCCGCACTTGGCGCAGGCTACATTACGCAAAAAGGCGGTATGCCCAACGATGCTTTGTGGGCCCCTTATGTGTTACAAGTGGGCAGCCAGTACCGGTTGTACTATTCACTGTCATCGTCAACAGCGCGGTTAAGTGTTATTGGCCTTGCTACAGCCACCTCGCCCGAAGGGCCGTGGACGGAGCAGGGTATTGTTGTTGCATCGGCCAACGATAATACGGTACAAACAAACGCCATAGACCCCACCGTGTTAACTACCACGGCAGGCAGCCAGTACATGTACTACGGCTCCGCCTGGGATGGCATTTATATACTTAAACTTGATGCCTCAACTGGGCTTGCTGCAAATGCAGGCGATAAAGGCAAACGTATTGCCAACCGTGGCTTTACCAACGGGGTGTATAACGGCAATATTGAAGGCTCCGAAATAATTTTTAACCCAACGCTTAACAAGTATTTCCTGTTTATTTCGTACGACTGGCTGCAAACAAAATACAATGTGAGGGTATGCAAAGCCGATAACCCTGAAGGCCCTTTTTACGATTACAACGGCGCAGATGCCAACACTAATATTGACCATAGCCCAATGATACTTGCCCCCTACCAGTTTAACGGGCATGGCGGCTGGCAGGGCACCGGCCATTGCGGCGTATTTGACGATGGCAGCGGCCAGTATTTTATGGCCCACCAGGGCCGCCCCGCTGTAAACAGCTTTTATATGGACCTGCATGTGCGCAAAATATTCTGGACACCCGATGGCTGGCCCGTTGTATCGCCCGAGCGTTACGCCTGGGAGGATAACAGCACCGTGGCCAAAGATTCACTTACCGGCAGTTGGGAGAATATTGAACTTAATTATACAGTAGTACCCGGTTATGCAGATAAACAAACCTCGCCGGATATGCAAACGTCGACGGCTTTAACCATTGCTGCAGATGGCACGCTTAACGGCGATGCAGGCAGCACATGGACGTACAGCGCACCCTGGCTTCAGCTTAAATGGAGCAACGGGGCAACAGATAAATTATTTGTGCAAAAAGGCAGGGATTGGGAGAACAAAAAATCTACCATCATTTTTACCGGGTTAAACAACAGCGGAACAGCCGAATGGGGCAAAAAACAGTAGCGCCATGCCATGGCATGGTGGTATTCTTCCCCGGCATGGAAATATTTCCTTCCCAGCATGGTAGTATTTCTTCCCCGGCAAACCGTTACACCGCCGCACAACGCCACTATTATAAAAATGTAAAAAAGAAAGTATGGTAAATATTAAACGTACTGGCTGCGCACTAATTGCTGCTTTTTTATTAAGCAGGGCCAGCGCACAGGACGTATTAACGGTAAAGGTAAACCAACCAAAAGCGGATGTTCAATCCACCATGTGGGGGGTGTTTTTTGAGGATATTAACCTGGGTGCCGATGGTGGTATTTATGCTGAACTGGTAAAAAACAGGTCGTTTGAGTTTTTTAAGCCCATGATGGGCTGGGCGGTAAAAGGCAGCCGCGTAAAAGAAGGCGATATTTTGGTAGAGAACCGTAAGGACGAAAGCCCCGCAAACCCCAGGTATATTCACGTTATGGTAAACAATGCCGCCCCCGGCGATATAGGTATTGCCAACGAGGGCTTTAGGGGCATGGGTATTAAACAGGGCCTGCGTTACGATTTTAGTGTTATGTACCGCCAGCAGCAGGCCAATGTAAAGCTGCATGTTGAGCTGGTGGATTCCGCAGGCGCAACTATTGCAGGCACCGTGCTGCCATTAACCGAAACAGGTACCGGCTGGCACAAAGCCGCCGTAAGCTTTAACGCAACGGCCACCGTGCTTAAAGCAAAAATGAATATTTGGTTTGAAGGCAATGGCGCAGTTGACCTTGATATGATAAGCCTCTTTCCCGCCGATACCTGGAAAAACCGCCCCGGCGGTATGCGTGCCGATATGGTGCAGTTACTGGCAGATATGAAGCCGGGCTTCATCCGTTTTCCCGGTGGTTGTATAGTGGAGGGCTTCGACCTTTCGCAGCGCTACCAGTGGAAAAAAACAATAGGCCCGGTGGAAAGCAGGCAACTCATCATCAACCGGTGGAATTTTGAAATGGCGCACCGACCGGCACCCGATTATTTTCAAACATTTGGCCTCGGCTTTTTTGAATATTTTCAGTTGGCAGAAGATATAGGTGCGCAACCGCTGCCCGTAATAAACTGCGGCATGGCCTGCCAGTTTAATTCAGCCGAAGTTGTGCCAGTGGGCGAGCTTGACCCTTACGTGCAGGATGCGCTTGACCTGGTGGAATTTGCCAATGGCGATGTAAACACCAAATGGGGTAAAATACGTGCAGATATGGGCCACCCGGCGCCTTTTAACCTTAAAATGATTGGCGTGGGCAACGAAAACTGGGGGCCGCAGTACCTGGAGCGCCTGGCCATTTTTACAAATGCCATCAAGGCA
>CAZRDD010000564.1:0-3639 GCA_964598675.1 uncultured Parafilimonas sp. | reverse complement strand
CTGTCGGCAAACGAAAACAGGGAATCAGCCATGGTGAACGGCCGCAATTATTTAAGCAATACCACTACCGAACAATTTATAAACAACACCGCATTCAGCATTTTGCAGGCCACCAGGTCGCGCATTTCTAAAACCGAATATATTTCCTGCCCCAGTTGTGGCCGCACCTTATTTGAGCTGCAGGAAACAACCGCCAAAATACGGGCACGTACCAACCACCTTAAAGGGGTTAAAATTGCCATTATGGGCTGCATCGTTAATGGCCCTGGCGAAATGGCCGATGCTGATTTTGGCTATGTAGGCAGCGGGGTTGGCAAAATAACCCTTTACCGTGGCAAAGAGGTAGTCAAGAGAAGCGTAGACAGCAATATTGCAGTAGATGAATTGATAAACCTGCTAAAAGAAAGTGGCGCCTGGGTGGATGTATAAATAAACAAGGAAACCGGCTTTTTAGCAACGCTTTATCTAATCGTGGTACAATTAATGCCTTGGTAAGGCAGCACCAAATGCTGTTATTACTTCATGGCTAATTTTATACGATATAGGTTTTATAGTTGTTTTATAGCTTTAACATGCCTGCTGCCTGTTGGCATATATGCTCAAAACGCACCCCGTAACGATACCGCTACCGGGCGCGACCTTATAGATATTGCCAAGGCGGTACTGCATTTTAAAACCAAACAAATACCAAGGGTAAAAGGCAAAAAAGTATATTACTCTTTTCTGCCGCTCACCTCAAATGTTCCTGGCAGGGGCAAGGCACTTATTACCTCTACTACCGCAGGCTTTTATTTGGGGCCGAGAAAAACCACTTCTCTTTCAAGCGTAGTTTTTTCGCCGGATATTTCTTTTAACGGGCGTTATGGTTTGCCATTACGGTCTAACCTCTGGTTAAAGAATAACAAATACAATATATTGGGCGATACACGCTTTCTGTTATACCCGCAATACACCTGGGGCATTGGTGGCAACAGCCACACAAACAGGGTTTTGGTTAATTACCAATATATACGGTTTTATCAAAGTGCATCAAAACAGGTATTGCCTAATTTTTTTGCAGGCGCGGGGATTGCATTAGACTATCACACCAACATAAAAACAATTGGCGGAGATACCCTTGGCCTTCAAAAGTTTACAGGTTACAACTCCGGCACAGGGCAGGGGCAAAACTCATTTTCTTCCGGCTTACTGCTAAACCTGCTCTACGACTCCCGCGACAATACCATTAACCCCGCCAAAGGCGATTATGCCAACGTGGTGTTTAGAAAAAACATGCAGGTAATGGGCAGCAATGCCAACTGGAGTTCCCTTAACATTGACTGGAGAAAATATATTTCACTTAACAATACCCGGCACGAGGTGCTTGCCTTGTGGGGCTATTACTGGACGGTGCTTAATAAAGACGTGCCTTACCTTGACCTGCCAAGTATAGGGTGGGATTCCTACCAGCGCTCGGGCCGGGGTTTTGATCAAAACCGTTACCGTGGCGAAGCCCTTATAGATGTTGAGGCCGAATACCGAAAAGATATTACCACCGATGGCCTGTTTGGCTTTGTTGTTTTTGCCAACCTGAATACCGTTACCGAAAAAGACACCTACCGCTTTAGCTATTTGCACCCCGCAGCAGGGTTGGGCTTGCGCATAAAGTTTAACAAACTTTCCCGCACCAATGTAGCCATTGACTATGCTGCCAGCAAGGGCTTCTCTACCTTTTATATAAATTTGGGGGAAGTGTTTTAGCGCCAAATTCTTAACGGTGCAATAATAGCTTGACAAACTTATACGACCTTTGCCGCATGACACGCATTGGGCTAATTTCCGACACACATAACTACCTGGACGAAGCGGTATTTAAGCATTTTAAAGACTGTGATGAAATTTGGCATGCCGGAGATTTTGGTACCCTCTCCATTGCAGAAAGGCTTAGTGAAGCAAAGCCCCTGCGGGGCGTGTACGGTAATATTGACGGGCCGGATATTAGAAGCGAATACCCCGAGCAGAATATTTTTACTATTGAAGGGGTTAAAGTTTTTATGCAACATATTGGCGGTTACCCGCCCAACTATAAACCCGGCATAAAACCCGTTATTGTAAGAGAAAAGCCGCAGCTATTTATCAGCGGCCACTCGCATATTTTAAAAGTAATGTACGATGATAAACTGCAATGCCTGCACATGAACCCCGGCGCTGCAGGTATGCAGGGCTGGCACCAGGTACGTACCTTAATACGCTTTGTTATTGATGGCACCGATATTAAAAATTGCGAAGTAATTGAGCTGCGCCACTAACAAACATAACAGTTAGCTTATACCTGCATTATTACTGTTCTCCTTTAACCGGGTTAAAATTTCAGCCAGCCGGGCTTTAAAGCCCTGTGCAACATCAACATCGCTGGTGGTTACCCCTGTCAAAAATTTTAGAATATCCTGCCCATGTACCTCGCGCCTGCCGTTTTTTATGTTTACATGTGTAAATGTTGCCCATAGCAGTGCTTTTAACTGTTGCCTGCTTTCATCGTACATAACAATCTCCACCAACAACTCACTTTCATTGGTTTCAATAAGGGCCGACTGTATGCACACCCTTTCGTTATAAAAAGCAGGGCGCAAATATTGTATCTCATTGCGGGTGGTTACCCAACCAATGCCTTGTTTTGAAAAATCTGACAGTGAAAGTTTGTAGGCATCCCGCAGGTGATCTTCCCTGGCATTAAGCATATAATCAATATAACGGGCATTATTAAGGTGGCCAAAAGGGTCGCAGTCGTTAAAACGCACGGTGTAATATGATTGCAGAGGTGTAGTCATAGAAACAAATTTAGCACTAATGAAAAATGGGTTGTAATACATTGGCCTGTTTTACCAAAGCTTTATATACTAAAGGTTTATAACAAATAATGCAAAGGTTAGCCTGTAGCCCGCCTTTGCATTACAATATTTTAGGTTAGATAATCACCATCAAAACTTAAAAGCCATGAAACCAGGGCCTTGCTATCCCTTCGCGGAAAGGCCAGGGTATAGATGCCAAAATAATAACAAGGGCTATTAGATATAAAATAGCAGTACGTTTTGCCCTGCCTGTTTTTTTAAGTGATATATGGCCAACAGTAATAAGTGCAATACTAATTATCATGCCTGTTATATGCTCAACAGCCCAAAAACGGGTAGCACTGTTTTTCATTACCTCGGCACCTTGCTGAAACAGGCTTATGCCAAAACCGCCAAAAAAATATTGGTACAACCCAATAAGCAAAGTGGTGTGCGAAAATATAAGCAACAAAATGCTGTTGCCTGGTTTGGTAGGGCCTTTCGCATTAAACAACCTTATTATGTTTAATACAAGCAACAATAAAATTAACCAGCGCAGCAAACTGTGTAAAACAAGCAGAAAATTATACATGTTACAATTTTTATCAAATCTATAATGGTAATTCCAAAATCAAAAATCAATTAAGCCAATCGGCAATAAAAACATTGGTATCATGCCCACCACCGTTAAACCTGTTGGAGGAGAACATAATTTTTTTACCATCCCTGCTAAACATAGGGAAGGCATCAAAGCCTTTATCCCTGCTAATTTTCTCCAGCCCGGTGCCGTCAAAATTTACAAGGTACATGTTAAACGGAAAGCCATGCTTAT
>CAZRDD010000563.1:0-3640 GCA_964598675.1 uncultured Parafilimonas sp. | reverse complement strand
AAACCGAATTGAATATGGCAAGCCTTACCAAAAGAAGAAAAGCAGCCGACGCTAAAATAGACAAAACGAAAGTTTACTCACTAAAAGATGCATCTGCACTGGTAAAAGAAATTAATACCACCAAGTTTGATGCTTCTGTTGATATACACGTTCGCCTGGGTGTTGACCCTAAAAAGGCCGACCAGCAGGTACGTGGTACCGTTAACTTACCACACGGTACTGGTAAAACAAAGCGTGTGCTTGTACTTTGCACACCCGATAAAGAAGCTGATGCTAAAGCAGCCGGTGCCGATTTTGTTGGCCTGGATGAATTTATACAAAAAATTGAAGGTGGCTGGGTTGATGTTGATGTAATTGTTGCAACCCCATCTGTAATGCCTAAAATAGGTAAATTAGGTAAAATATTAGGTCCCCGTAACCTGATGCCTAACCCTAAAACAGGTACAGTTACCAATAACGTGGCTGAAGCAGTTAACGAAGTTAAAGGCGGTAAAATTGCCTTTAAGGTTGATAAAGCCGGTATTGTGCATGCATCTATTGGCCGTGTATCTTTCAACGCCGAAAAAATTGCAGCCAACAGCCAGGAGCTTATTAATGCCCTTGTTAAACTTAAGCCAGCAACTGCAAAAGGCACTTATGTAAAAGGTGTTAGCATGGCAAGCTCAATGAGCTCTGGTATTACAATAGATACAAAATCAGTACTGAACTAAGTTGCGCCCGGCGTAATTTGTAAAACAGCAGCGTTATGAACAAAAATCAAAAAAACGACGTAATTGAAGCTCTTAAAGAGAAATTCAATCAATATAATAACTTTTACATTACCAATACTGAATCTCTTTCAGTAGCACAGGTAACCAAACTGCGCCGCATTTGTTTCGACAAAAAAGTTGAAATGAAAGTGGCCAAAAATACCCTTATCCGCAAAGCGCTTGAATCAATTGACAGCGCACGCTACGAAGGTGTTTACGAAAGCCTTAACGGCGTAACTGCATTGTTGTTTAGCGACGATGCTAAAGAACCAGCATTGCTGATAAGCTCTTTTCGCGAAACAGCTAAAAGCGAAAAGCCTATTTTAAAAGCTGCATACATTGACAGCTCAGTATTTGTAGGCAACGACCAGCTTGAAGCACTTAAAACACTTAAAAGCAAGCAAGACCTTATTGGCGAAATTATTGGCTTGTTACAATCACCTGCCAAAAATGTTATCAGCGGCTTAAACGCTGGCAGCAAATTAGCCGGTATCATCAAAGCCCTTGAAGAAAGGGAAGCTTAGTAAGCAAGCACGTGTTACAGGGTTTTGAGTATTGCTTTTAACCCTGCTAAAACGTATTGATTATAAAAAATTAACCCGGCCTGGGGGTTAAACACACACAAATTTTAAACAAGACCGCCGGAGCGCAGGCAATGAAGGCGGCAAAAATTTGACAATTATGGCAGACTTAAAAGCATTTGCAGAACAACTGGTTAGCTTAACTGTAAAAGAAGTTAACGAATTAGCTAAAATTTTGAAAGACGAGTACGGCATTGAGCCTGCTGCTGCTGCTGTTGCAGTTGCTGCTGGTCCTGCTGCTGCTGCTGCTCCTGCTGCTGCTGAGCAAACAGCTTTCGACGTTATACTTAAAAACGCCGGTGCTGCTAAACTGCAGGTAGTTAAAGTGGTAAAAGAACTTACTGGCCTTGGCTTGAAAGAAGCTAAAGACTTAGTAGACGCTGCCCCTAAAGCAGTAAAAGAAGGTATATCTAAAGCTGAGGCTGATGACCTGGTTGCTAAGCTTAAAGAAGCTGGCGCTGAAGTAGAAGTTAAATAGTTTAAACATACTTCTTTATAAGAAGCCCTGTTCCCTTATACGGAACGGGGCTTTTTTGTTAATAGTACCAATAGCATGCCCTTTTTAACACGATATGTGTAAAACTTAGCCCGCTATCAATCAATCAATTACAATTTAGTAAGTCGGTTTTCAAAATAAATAAGTATATATTTACAGATAAATATTGCGTAACACTAAAACCGGATGCGGTACAGTTAAAGTATCATTGTTTTTTTAAAGGTTAAAGCGGTACCCTGGTAATTAAAAATTAATATAAAGCATGTCTTTAAAAAAGAACGCTTACAAAAAAAACATAATTAATCATCTGTACTTCGCCAAGGCCTTGTCTTGCGCCGAATTGAGTGAACGAACAGGTAAAAGCCTGCCCCTTACCACAAAAATATTGAACGAGCTTATAAAGGAGCATTATATAACCGAAACCGGTTTTGCCCCAAGCAGTGGCGGCAGGCGGCCACTTACATACTCGTTAAGGCCCGACGTGTTGTTTGTTGTAGCCGTTTCAATGGACCAGTTTGTTACCCGCATAGCCATTATGGATATGAATAACAACTATGTAACACCCATTGAAAAAATTGACCTTCCGTTAAGCAACAATAAAGCAGCCCTGGATATTTTAACGCAAAGCATTATAAGCCACATCAGCGCCTCGGGTGTGGCAAAAGCCAGTATAGCAGGTATTGGCATTGGTATGCCAGGGTTTATTGAGCCAGGCAAAGGCATTAATTACTCCTTTTTAGAAGCACCGGGGGGAAGCATACCCGCCTATGTAGCCGCAAAAACCGGGCTGAACGTTTTTATTGACAACGATTCAAGCCTTATTGCCCTTGCCGAGTTAAAATTTGGCAGTGCCAGGCAAAAGGGCAATGCAATGGTTATAAATATAGGCTGGGGTGTTGGCCTGGGTATGGTACTGGAGGGCAAGCTGTTTAGGGGCTACAACGGTTTTGCCGGGGAGTTTAGCCATATACCCATTTTCTCAAACAATAAATTGTGCAGTTGCGGCAAAAAAGGCTGCCTGGAAACGGAGAGTTCCTTATCTGTAATAGTTGAAAAAGCCAGGCTGGGGCTTGCAGCCGGACAAATATCTATTTTACAGAACAAATTAAGCGGTACCGATACCGAGCTTGCCTTTGAAGAAACAATGCTGGCTGCAAAAAATGGCGACCAGTTTGCCGTGCAGCTCTTCTCAGAAGCGGGTTATAACATTGGCCGCGGTGTGGCCATTCTAATACACATCATCAACCCCGAAATTATTATATTAAGTGGCAAAGGCAGCCTGGCAGGTAAAATATGGAAGGCCCCCATACAACAAGCCATTAACGAGCTTTGTATACCCCGCCTTGCCGCCAGTACCGATGTTGAGGTATCTGCCATTGGCCACGAAGCCGGCCTTGTTGGTTCGGCTGCACTGGTAATGGAAAATTACAAAAAAGTATCTTAAAAGTAAAGCACAAGCAGCCGCGTCCATCATGCTGCTGCTTACCCGCAAAAGCATAAAAGGCCGCATTGCGGCTTCTCCCCCAAAAAATTAGAAAAGGCTGCATTTTTTCTGTGCAACAAAGCTGTTTCTTTTAAGCAGTGCAGGCTGCCCGGCCTGTAGTATTAGCACCCTCCCGGTTTTAAAAAAATCATTTCAAATAGTATTGGCTAACATCAGCTTTACAACGCCTAACTATAGCAGGCAGCTTTATGTTAAAACGCATCTCCGTAACCGGCCTTTTATTACCCTCCACCTAAAATTTACCTGTTGCCATAGCAGGTGGCAACAGGGTAATAATTCTGCACTATTTAGTGGGTACATATTTACCGTT
>CAZRDD010000562.1:0-3641 GCA_964598675.1 uncultured Parafilimonas sp. | reverse complement strand
TGCAGGTGCTAACCGTGTAATAACCATGGATTTGCATGCCCCGCAGATACAGGCTTTTTTTGATATACCGGTTGACCACCTTGACAGCTCGGCTATTTTTATTCCCTACATTGAGCAATTAAAACTTGAAAACCTTACCTTTGCGGCCCCCGATGTGGGAAGTACTAACCGCGTTAGGGAAATTGCCAGTTATTTTAATGCTGAAATGGTTATTTGCGATAAGCACCGCAAGCGCGCAAACGAAATTGCCAGCATGGTTGTAATAGGTGAAGTAAAGGGCCGCGATATTGTTTTGATTGATGATATATGCGATACCGGAGGAACCCTGGCAAAGGCTTCGGGGTTGTTGATGGATAAAGGTGCAAGAAGCGTTCGCGCTTTGTGTACACACCCGATTTTGAGTGGAAAAGCATACGAGAATATTGAAAACAGTGTGCTGGATGAATTGGTGGTTTGCGATACAATACCGCTTAAAAAAACCTCACCCAAAATAAAAGTACTTTCTGTGGCCGACCTTTTTGCTATTGCAATTAGAAACGCTTACGAAAACAAAAGCATCACCAGCCTTTTTATCCACTCCCAGTTAAGGGGTAAAAGATAAAAGGGTTCAGCGTTTTACAGTTAAAACAATAACTTTTAAACGCCCCAAAAAGTGAACAATTAAACAACAATAAAGAACAATGAAAACAATTACAATCGAAGGACAACTGAGGACCGAATTTGGCAAGAAAGCCACCCGCCAACTTCGCTCTCAGGAACTGGTGCCTGGTGTAATTTACGGGGGTGCAGAGGAGGTAAATTTTTACGCTCCTGCAAAGGCCTTTAAATTACTGGTTTACACACCAGAATTCCAGATTGCAGAAGTTAAGGTAGAAGGTAAAGCCTACCGCTGCATTTTAAAGGACCTGCAATTTGACAAAGTAATGGACACATTAATACATGTGGACCTGCTTGAACTGGTAGGCGATAAAAAAGTAGTAGCTACTTTGCCTATTAAATTTACCGGCACATCAATAGGTGTTAAAGAAGGCGGTAAATTAATTACAAAAATCAAATCGCTTAAGGTTAAAGCATTACCTGCAGATTTAAGGGAAAACATTGAGGTTGACATTACAAACCTTGGGTTAAACGGCAACATTCGTGTTGAAGATGTCAATACACCCAATATTGAAGTGCTTAACTCACCACGTATCCCCATTGCATCGGTAGTGTTAACACGCCAGTTGAAACAGGAAGAAGCAGCTGCACCAAAAGCTGCTGCTAAATCGCCTGCTAAAGCTGCCGCACCTGCTAAAGGCGCTGCTGCACCTGCTAAGGGCGCTGCAAAAAAATAAATGGTATTTTACCGGCAAAACCCTGCTTTATGCGGGGTTTTGTTGTTTTAAGGCAACTGTATTATTAAAAAAACATGTCAAAATATTTAATCATAGGTTTAGGCAACCCCGGTTACGAGTATGCCAATACCCGGCACAATATTGGCTTTGATGTTGTAACTGCATTTGCCTTAAAGCACGGGGGCATGTTTGCCCCCGGCAGGCTGGCCGATGTTGCCGAAGTAAAATGGAAAGGCAAGGTTTTTGTATGCATTAAGCCAACCACTTTTATGAACCTGAGTGGTAAGGCTTTTAAGTACTGGATGGATAAAGAAAAAGTGTTGCTGCAAAACACCCTTACCATTGTTGATGAGCTGGCTTTGCCCTTAAGCAAAATAAGGTTGCGGCCATCGGGCAGCGATGCTGGCCATAATGGCCTTAAGGATATACAGTTAACACTTGGCACAGATAAATACCCCAAACTAAGGTTTGGTATTGGCAACAATTTTCCTAAAGGCATGCAGGTAGAGTTTGTGCTGGGCAAGTGGTTTAAAGAAGAGGTGCCCATTGTAAAAGCCAAAATTGATGCAAGCATAGATGTGATAGAAAATTTTGCAGCCATGGGTATTGAACGAACCATGAACCTGGTGAATAACAAAGAGTTTGCCTGATTATTATGCTTTTAATAAATGAATTGATATTAATTTTGAATGATTAATTCGGCGCTATCGCATGGGCGGGCCTTTTATTATATCCAATACTTATAAAAAACTGTAGCAAAAAACCTTGTAACATCAAAACTCATTAATCCATGAAAATCTTCTGTGTAGGGCGCAACTATGCCGAGCATGCCAAAGAGCTTAACAACGAAGTTCCTGAAGAGCCGGTTATATTTCTAAAGCCCAAAAGTGCTTTGCTTCAATCCAACGCCACGTTTTATTATCCCGAATTTACCAACGAGTTGCATTATGAAGCAGAACTTGTATTGCGTATAGCAAAAAACGGTAAATACATTCCGGCAAACCAGGCAAACAAATATTACAACGCCATTACCGTTGGTATTGATTTTACTGCGCGGGATGTGCAGCAGGAGCTTAAAAAGAAGGGCCTGCCGTGGGAAAAAGCAAAAGCCTGGGACAACTCGGCTGTTGTAGGCACCTGGATTGATGTAACACCGCAAATATTAAAAAACCCCATCAATTTTTCGATGAAACTAAATGGGGAAACGGTGCAAAAGGGCATTAGTAAAGACATGCTTTTTTCGTTCGATAAAATTATTGCCAACATATCCCAGTATTTTTCAGTAAACATTGGCGATATAATTTTTACCGGCACCCCTGCCGGCGTAGGCGAGTGTGTGGTGGGCGATGTGTTAACCGGCTATTTTGAAAACATACAGGTATTTGAGGTTGAAGTAAAATAACGCTTCAACGTTATATGCAAAAAACACAAAAAGCGGGCAAATGCCCGCTTTTTGTGTTTAGTAACTTTACGGTGTTATCAAACTACATATAAAAGCATCAAGCCCGCACACCTGCTGCAAAAAACGGTACAAACAGCCAGCCTATAAGCAAATATTAAGGTAGTTTCAGCATATTTTCAGCGTTTATAAACCTTTTAAGGCCGAACTTTAACAAGAAAAATAAGTAACAGCTTTCTGCATTCTGTTATTAATAAACTTACCACCATAATCTTATGAAGGGCTTCTTTCTGCCTGCTATATTTACCATTTTAACTTGTTCTGTGGCATTGGCCCAGGGCCAGCAGAAAAAATTTTTGCGGCTGGGGGTGGAAACCGGCTTGTCGCAAAGTAATGTTACAGCCATTATGCAAGATAGAAAGGGCTTTATGTGGTTTGGCACACAGGAAGGCCTTAATAAATATGATGGCTACCAGTTTAAAGTGTACAAAAGTAGCCTGGCAGATGAAAACAGCCTGGGTGGCAATTACATAAAAGGCATTGCTGAAGATGAGGAGGGCAACATTTGGGTTGCTACCTGGGGTGGGGGCATTAGTAAGTTTAATACCGCCAGCCAGGTTTTTACCCGTTTTAAACATAAAAAAAACAACCCAAACACCCTGCCCGATGATTTTGTAAGCTGTGTTTTTATTGACAGCAAGGGTAATATTTGGGCTGGCACCCAAACAGCCGGTTTAAGCAGGTACGATGGTAAAACCAACACTTTTAAAACATTTACTTACAACCCCGAAAACACCAAAAGCCTTAGCGATAATTTTGTGATAAATGTGTTTGAAGATGCCAGCCACCGTATTTGGGCAGCTACCTTTGCAGGTGGCTTAAACCTTTTTAACCCTGCTACAAACAGC
>CAZRDD010000561.1:0-3642 GCA_964598675.1 uncultured Parafilimonas sp. | reverse complement strand
TGCGTCGCACTCTTGTACTGTATAACATTATTGGGCTGATGGAGCATAATGGTAAACCACTGCAAACCACAAACTGTAAACTACAAACTGGTTGATGTTGCACTCTTGTACTGTATAACATTATTGGGCTGATGGAGCATAGTGTTAAACCACTACAAACCACAAACTGTAAACTACAAACTGGCTGATGTTGCACTCTTGTACTGTATAACATTGTTGGGCTGATGGAGCATAGTGTTAAACCACTGCAAACCACAAACTGTAAACTACAAACTGGTTGATTCCCCAACGGGGATACATCTGTTAGCACAGGGCAACGCCCTGTGAAATAAAAACAGCCTCGCCTGCTGTTTTGTGAGTGTACATGGGTTTTATGCTATACACTACCCTGCATTTGGCTATCTTTCTATTTGCCCGATTTTACAAATATATTCATCGAGTACCCCAATTGAAATTGAGTAAAATTAACTTCGTGCTTGCCTATTTCTGATGTCCATCTAAAACGTAGAAACATTTTGGCATCGTCGGATGTTTTCATCGAGCCGTCTAAAAAAGTTTGCAGCAAAGCATGGTTATTGGTAAGGGTATAATCGGTGTTCCACAAGTTTGGCTGTATATAATTTACCCCAAAAGTTAACGCCCAACGGCTGTCGGGGTTAAACGATACGCTTGTACCTGCCTGCCAGTAATTGCTGTTAAGTGCTACAGATTGCTGACTGGGGCCGGTAGATGTAGCTACCCTTGTGCGAAACCAGTATATACCGCCGTGCAAAAAGTTCCATGTTAGTTTTTCTTGTGGAAAGCTAAACTTAATAACATCAACATTTATACCAAGCGATGCTATTTGGTATTGGTATAATTGAAGCGGGTTAATTTTGTTGGATGGTGCTTTAGCGCTGTCAATAAATCGGTTGGTTTGCTCCAGTTTCGAAAAAAGCAATACAGGTTCTATATAACCAAAAGCTGTCCAGTACCGGGAACGTATTTTACTTTTAGGAATATAAACAATATCCAAAGGGCGAGGGCTGTTTTGTACAGAATTCAAATTACTCCTGGCTGCATCAAGCTCCTTTATATACATTTTATTCAACTCAAGCTCAAGCGAGTCCATTCTTGTCAGCCCATTATTAAGCTTGGCCTTTGCAAGAATATTATTTTTAATTACATCATACGTAATAGAATCCTGCCGCATAGATTCTATTTTAATTGACTGCTTTCTTAATGAATCAAGTTTAGGCGAATCTGCATTTACACCTGCGGGTTTTATTCTTTTATAAATTTTATAACCAACACTATCATCTTTGTATCCTTGCTCCCCGGGGTTAATCCTGTATATTTCAATTTTGCTAAGGTTATATTTTGAAGCAAAATCCTTATTTCCGGCCCTATAAAACAATGGCCAGGATTGTGTATTAATGTTAACTTTACGCCTTGCTTCTATTTGTATCAGCCCGTTTGGCTGCTCCTGGTCCATACCTACAAAATCACTAAACGCCGCAACTTCAAATATTTTCGATCTTTTCTCTTTTTTAAGCTCTATAATTGGCTTTGCAGGAGAAACGCTTACTGTACTGTTTACCGGGCTGTAATCATCCTTGTTATTTTCCAGTACAATATCCAGCGAAAGCAAATCTGAGAGATTAATATTACGGTAAAGGCCTGTTATACCCGCGCAGTTAAAACAATATAATTTAACATCAGCAAAATTTTCAGCATCAAATTTTCCGGAAATACTTATAGGGTATTGATTTTTAAACTCTATGTATTGCCTCGGTGTTTCTGCATGTTGGTTTACTAACGCCGTATCAAGCATTCTTACTGTAATATTTTTAATGGCACCATCCTGTGTTTCAACCGTAACTCGATCTACAGCATGATAAGCCGCCAGCCAACTAAGCCGCCCATTATAGTATACAGAGGAGTTACTGCTAAGAAAACTGTGGATAGAATCTTTTTTCAAAATTAAGTACGCAGTAACAGGTTCGTCGTCTACAAAATCAAGGCGGGTTTTAATCTTAAAATATATACCTGTGCCAATATCTTTGAGCGATTGTATAGAAGTATCTGCACCAAATTGGCCTTTCATTTGGTTAAGAAAAATGCCCACAAAAACGTTCTGCTCAAAAGAATTAAACAGGTTATTATTAGTATCTGTTGATGTTTTTGCAGCTGCTTTTTCTTCGCTGCTATTGTTGTTTTCAGTAGTGTCTGCTTTAGCTGCGGCAGCTGCCTTTTCAATCGTACTCAACTTAAGGCTGTAACTGTCTTCACTCTCTTTAATAAATTCGTAATTGTATGCCTTGCTCTTGTAGATGAACGAAGACAATATTCTTTGGGGGTTACTTTGGGCAAAGCAATTACTGCAAAGCAGCAATAATACCCAAAAAAATGCCTGTACAGGCCATTTTACGTTGATGGTTGTTTTTGTTTGCATGTGGTTTTTATTAGGTTGATTTATTAAATGGGCATGTTTGAGAAAATGGTTTGCAGCTTGGTATTTATAGGCCAGCCATTAAAATGGGCTACCCAACTGTTATCGGTTTTAAGCTGTATGGGGTCGTTATTGGTGTTGCCGTTTTTATTAATTTCCTTAGCGGCATTGCGCACAAAATAATGGTGAAATATGCGGTTAAATTCTGAGAAATAAATGTCTCCCAATCTTTTAAGTTCATCGCCGCCGCGTATAACAACCGTATTTTCATCGTTACTGGTAATAGATGGGTTACTAAAATTGGCCGAACCGACAATTATTACGGGGTTGGCCCCAAGCGGGTCTATAAGCAATATTTTATTGTGAACATAGTTGGTACCTATGCTGCTGCTGTGGCCTTTATTAAGCAATATACCGCTGTTAATTTCCTGCATCCATTCAAAAAGCTCTTTGGCAAAATAATCGCCATTAACAATAACCGTATTTTTATCGTTTGAGCTTATGCCTTCTGCATTGCTTTTTTTATCTACCAATATATATTTCAGGTGGTCGGTAGGCTCGCCCAGCGCTTCTTTAATGGCAGTGCTAAACGAGAAGGGGAAGATACCGCATACAAGCTCTTTGGCTGTTGATACAAAGCTGGCATAAGTATCCAGCACCTTGGTATTATCGCGCGGGCTAAAAAACACTGTAATATCATTGGTAAAATCACCTGGGCTTAATAAGGCTGGCTGTAGCTTTTTTGTTTCGGCTTTAAAGGCAGCAGGCTCTGGGTCTTGCTGCAGTATAACCCAGTATTTAAAGTATAATGCAGCGATATCGGCATCAGCTATAATAAACCCGGTGTTGCACTGGCCGTATATGCCTTTATCGGTAATATTGGTTGAGCCGCTCCACACTTTTAAAGGCTTGCCATCTTTAAGCAATACCATAAACTTGTTGTGCGATGGCGCTGCTGAGGGGTCGTTTGTACGGGGCGTTAGTACATTAATATTGCTGTTGTTAAAAACAGCGGTACGCGGCAGTCCCGCTGCTGCAATGGCTTCATCATTCTCGTCTTTTTCCTTACGCCCGTCGTACACAATTTGTACATCCAGCCCGGCCTGTACTGCAGCAGCAAATTTTTTAAGCACCGGCTGAAAGGTAAACTCGTAAAAGGCGGCGCGTATGGTGTATTTGTTATCTATAGCCTCTTGTATAAAGCCTTCAAG
>CAZRDD010000560.1:0-3645 GCA_964598675.1 uncultured Parafilimonas sp. | reverse complement strand
ATGTAACCACTACCAACCCCAAAGCTGCGGTAGAAGTTATGGTTAACGAAGTGAATGAGTTAAAGAAAATCGGCTTTACGGAGAAAGACCTTAAAAACTCAAAAGCGCTGTTTATTACCAGCAATTATATGAAGGATGAGAGTACCAACGCCATTGCAGCCAGCCTTGCCACAGCCGAAACACTGGGCAACTGGAAAATAGCGGAGTCTATTCCTAACCTCATCAACAGCACCACGCAAACCCAAATGACAGCCGCCTTTAAAAAATACATTACAGGCATAAAATGGAATTATTTGGGTATTAAAAAGCAGGCTGAAGAAGCTTCTGCGGAGTTTAACCTGCCCGTGGCTGAATAACCATATTTGGGTGAGTTTAAAATAAGTTATGTTATTTTAAATAGTCCCGGTTGCCATTGGCAGCCGGGATTTTATATTTTAATAACAAGGCTTTTTTATCTTGCAGTATGGATTACAGCAGGGCGTTCAGGCAGTTTATTTCGGGGCAGTATTTAACCATGGGTATAATACTTACGGTAAGCGTTATACTGCCTGCGGTTATTTTATACCATTACGATGTGCTGCTCACCGCCACCGCTTTGCCGCTGGGGGCACTTTGCTGTGGGTTAACCGATAGCCCCGGGCCTGTAATGCACCGGCGGAACACTCTGTACGCATCGCTGGCATTTAACTTTGTTATGGTGCTTGTAGCAGGCTACTCCCGCATGTACCCCGCCCTTATTGTTACGGAAATTGTGGTATTCGGTATGTTTTTTTCGCTGATAGGGGTATACGGCAACCGTATAAATTCCCTGGGCCTTATAGCGCTGCTGGTATTTATTTTTAACATTGATAAGCACGCCCGCAGCCAGGACACCCTGGTTACTGCCCTGTTATTTTCCGCAGGGGGGGCTTTTTATGTTTTACTGGCCCTGCTGCAAAGCACGTTACGGCCTTACAAACTTATACAGCAACTAATGGGGGAATGTATTATCGAAACTTCCGCCTACCTGCAAACCAAGGCTGATTTTTACGAGCCAACACCTGATATTGATAAGCTGTACGACCAGCTGATACATTACCAGGTTAAAATACACCAGCAGCACAACGATTTAAGGGAGCTGCTTTTTAAAACCAGGGAAGTAACCACCGAATCATCCCGAAAAGGCCGGGTGCTGATGCTGATGTTTCTTGACCTGATTGACCTTTTTGAACGGATTATTACCAGCCAGCAGGATTATGTACGCCTGCACGAAACGTTTGACAGCACCGGCATACTGAATAAATACAACAAAGTAATTGCCATACTGGCTGGCGAAATGCACGAAATTGGCCTGGCTGTACAAACGGGTTTCCCCTCAAAGCCTCAGCATGATATTGATGCCCTGATGGAAAACCTTAACCATGAATTTGCCAGCCTGCGCAAAGAAAAAATTGGCCCCGAAACCATTGAGCAGTTTATACTGCTGCGGCAAATACTGTACAGCATACAGGATATTGCAGAACGTATTAAGCGCCTGCACATTTATACCACCTACGACCGTAAGGTTAGCAAACAATATAAAAAGGAAGTTGACTTAGACAAGTTCATCAGCCACCAGGAGCTCGACCCCAGTATTCTTATCGAAAACCTTTCTTTAAAGTCAAGCCACTTTCGCCATGCGGTGCGCATTACCCTGGCGTTGCTGGCGGGCTACATCATTAGTATGTTTTTAACCCTGGGCCACGGTTACTGGATATTGCTTACCATATTAACCATAATGAAGCCAGCCTACAGCATTACCCGGCACCGTAACATACACCGCCTAATGGGTACATTAACCGGCGGGGCCATTGGTTTTTTGGTGATATACCTGGTAAACGATACTGCAGCCCTTTTTGCCATAATGGTGCTGGCCATGGTAATTGCATACAGCTTTTTAAGGTTGAACTATTTTACGGGCGTGGCAGGCATAACTGTTTATGTGCTGGTAAGCCTTAGCTTTTTAAGCCCCGGCACCATGCAAAAAGCATTGGAAGACAGGCTGATTGATACCGCCATCGGCTCGGTTATTGCCTACCTTGTTTCGGCCTTTGTGTTGCCGGCCTGGGAGCACGAGCAAATAAATGAGTATATAAAAGAGGCACTGCAGGCCAACAGCAATTACTTTAAAGCGGTAGCGGCCAACTTTTCAGGCACCAGCATTTCGGTTACGGAGTTTAAGCTTGCCCGCAAGCAAGCCTTTGTAACACTGGCCAACCTTAGCGATAACTTTCAGCGCATGATGTCGGAGCCTAAACGAAAGCAGCTTAAAATGACTTTGTACCACCAGTTTGTAGTAACCACGCATACGCTCACCTCCTACATAGCCTCCCTCTCCTACTACGCGCAGCGCACCAGGCAGGAATATGCCTCAAAAGAGTTTGAGCCTTTGATTGAAGAAATACAGGAGCATTTTGCCAATGCCCTGCTGGTGATGGAGCAGCAGAAAACCATTGATTTGCATGGCAATACCGATGCTGTTGCCATTAATGCCAGGGTGCAAAACCTTTTGAAGCAACGCAAAAAGGAACTGCTGGCCGGTACGGGCGAACATATTATGTCGGTTAGAAAAACACTCTCCGACCTTAAAACCATTACAGACCAGTTTTATATGATCAGCGATATTACGCTCGAGCAGGTGAAAATATTAATGAAGATTTATGCGGAATAAACCAGCCAAAAGCAGGCCTGTTTCATTCCTCCAGGCTATTTAAGTGCCTTCGTCATTACAGGCACCAATGCATCCACCCAAAGCTTATACTGCTTGCCCGATGGGTGCAGGCCATCACCCGCAATAAGGGTGGGGTCGTTGGCGGCCAGCCTGCTTATATCGGTTATATTTACATAAGCCACCCCACTACTAAGGGTTATTTCTTGGTTTATGGCATTAAATTCATCTATTTCGTCATGTATTCTTTGGGAACCACCACCAAAAGGGGTAACACTATAATCGGGTATGGATAGTACAAACACCCTGCTTTTACGGTTGCCAGCCAGTGCAACCGCCGTTTGCAGTAATTGGGCAAACCGTACGCGGTAGCCACCGGTATCCATGTGCTGGTATTGGTCGTTTACGCCAATCAGCAGAGTAACCACCCCAAAAGGGGCTGGGGGCTGTTGTTGGGCAATAGCATTTGCAAGGTCAATGGTAGTCCAGCCGGTGGTAGCAATATACTGTGGGTTGCCTATGTTTATGTAACTGGTTCGCAGTTGGGCTACCGCCTGTGCCGGAAAACGCTCCGTTTCCCCAACACTTTGCCCAATGGTATACGAGTCGCCCAGGGCTAAATATGTTATCAGTCCGGTATCTTTTACAGCAGTGGGCATGGTATCGGTTTTTGGTATTGTTACGGTATCAGTTACAGGCACAAATACATTGTTACCGGCAGTTTTAGTACAGGCAATATTAACATAGCCTGCCATTACCAGCACTAAAAAAGTTACCACTATTCTAAAAAAATGTATTTTCATCATGTACCTGGGTATTAATGCGTGCTTTAGCAAGGTTGGGCTCAAAATATCAATAGCTAAACGTTCAGCATAAAACATATACGTACAGGCCGGTATAAATGTTTTTAAATGTGTAATAAATTTGTTAATACCCTACATTTGTAACCCAGTTTACAA
>CAZRDD010000559.1:0-3650 GCA_964598675.1 uncultured Parafilimonas sp. | reverse complement strand
ATGTGTTCAACGGCCTGGCACCGGGCATTTACACCATAAATGCAACCGACACGGCTGGCTGCACAGCCACGGTGGCCGGGGTTGCGGTGGCGCAGGGTGCGCCGCTTACGGCCAAAGCCTATCCCAGCGCGGTAAGCAGTTGCGGCAACGGCAGCGACGGAAGGATAAGCATTGGCACAACTGGGAGTGTATGGCCGGTGGTATTTACACTAACGAGGCCTGACGGAACAACACTTACCCAGCGTAATAATTATGTGTTCAACGGCCTGGCACCGGGCATTTACACCATAAATGCAACCGACACGGCGGGCTGCACAACCACTGTGGCTGGGGTGGCGGTTACCCAAGGTGCCTGTTTGACTTCGAAATCGGTAAACTTGCAGCCTTTTGCAAAATCGGCAAAAAGCAATATCCTGGAGATAAAAACTTACCCCAACCCGAGCGTAAATGAGTTTATCCTTGAGGTTTCCGGCGGCAACAGTAAGGAAAGTGTGGAGATACGGATAATTGACATGTACGGTAAAACAGTTTACCATACTGTTGGCGCGGTATTTAACCGGTACATATTTGGCAACACGTTTGCGGCGGGCATTTACATTGCCGAAGTGCTTAACGGCAATAACCGGCAGACCATTAAGCTTGTAAAAGGCAAATAAAAAACAACAGCTAATTTACCAATAAGTGTAACTGACTTTGTGAAACAAAACCCGGGCAATCTAAAAAAGTTGCCTGGGTTTTTTATGTGCTGCATTAACGCAAATGCACAAAAACAGCATACCATTGATGTATGGGTACAAGCCGCCGTTTTCAGGATAAACAGTTTATAACTGTCCGATATTTGGATTTTTAACAGGCAAATGCCGAAACTTTAACTCGCCGCGTTAGGTTAGAAGCAAAAAATCTATGGCAAAACCAAATTGCAGACAGGCATAAATTAATGTGGGCTTTTGCAAGGCTTACTCTTACCCCGCCCAGCCCTCTCTGTCTAAGCTCCTGTATTGTATTGCTTCGGCAAGGTGTTCGGCCTTTATATCGGGCGCGCCGGCAAGGTCTGCAATGGTGCGGCTTACTTTTAAAATACGGTCGTAGGCGCGCGCGCTCAGGTTAAGGCGTTCCATGGCACGCTTCAGCAAGGCGGCACCTGCCTGGTTTATCACGCAAATTTCGCGCAGTTGTTTGCTGCTCATTTGCGCATTGGCGTACATGCCGGGTACATCCTTATACCGCTCGGTTTGTATCTCCCTTGCTTTAATCACCCTGTCCCGTATGGCGGCGGAGGGTTCGCCCTTGCCGCCGCTGCTCAGTTCGCTAAACGCAACGGGGGTAACCTCCACGTGAAGGTCAATCCTGTCCAGCAGCGGGCCGCTTACTTTGTTTAAATACTTTTGTACCGCACCTGGGGGGCAGGTACATTCTTTTTCGGGGCGGTTAGAATAGCCGCCGGGGCAAGGGTGCATGCTGGCAATCAGCATAAAATTCGCCGGAAAATCAAGCGCCACTTTTGCGCGGCTGATGGTTACCCGGCGCTCCTCCATAGGCTGGCGCATTACCTCCAGCACGGTTCGTTTAAACTCCGGCAGTTCATCCAGAAAAAGCACCCCATTGTGGGCCAGGCTTATTTCGCCCGGCTGGGGCATGCCACCCCCGCCAACCAAAGCGACATCGCTGATGGTATGGTGTGGCGAGCGGAACGGCCTTTTGCTTATCAGTGAGCTGTTTTCAGGCATTTTGCCTGCCACGCTGTGTATTTTGGTGGTTTCCAAAGCCTCCAGCAGGCTAAGGGGCGGCAGTATGGTGGGCAGCCTTTTGGCCAGCATGGTTTTACCAGCACCTGGCGGGCCAATAAGTATAGCATTGTGGCCGCCTGCTGCGGTAATTTCCATGGCCCGTTTTATGTTTTCCTGGCCTTTAACATCGTTGAAGTCGATATCAAAAGCGTACTGGCTGTTAAAAAACTCATCGCGGGTATTTATCTCCACGGGGGTAAGGCTGTTTTCATCCGCAAAAAACTCAATCACCTCTTTAATATGGCCCACGCCGTATACGGCAAGGTTGTTAACCATGCCCGCTTCGCGCACGTTTTGTTTGGGTACAATAAGCCCTTTAAACCCTTCCTTACGGGCCTGTATGGCAATGGGCAGCGCACCTTTAATGGGCTGTATGGTGCCATCCAAACTAAGCTCGCCCATTAGTACATAATGTGCAAGGCGTTCGGGTTGTTCAATCTGCTCGCTGGCACCCAGCACCCCAATGGCAATGGGCAGGTCGAAGGCGCTGCCGGTTTTTCTAATATCGGCCGGGGCAAGGTTAACCACCAGCTTGGTGCGCGGCATGTGGTAGCCATTGTTTTTAATGGCGCTTTCAATGCGCTGCAGGCTTTCTTTTACCGCATTATCCGGCAGGCCCACCATAAAATAGTTTTGGCCATTGCTAACATTAACTTCAATGGTTATTGTAATAGCTTCCACCCCGTACACTGCACTGCCAAACGTTTTTACAAGCATTGGTTTATTTGTTTTAACTGCCCTGCAGTTGCAGCTTTAAGGGCGGTTGGGTATGTTTTACTGTGGCAACGGCGAGGTGACAGGCACGTTTGTGCTTTAAAGTGATGTTTTATGCCGCTTTTGCCAACATGTATGCAACTTTGGCGAAAAGTACAAACAGATACTGAAACCGGAAAATGTTTTGTTGAACCGGGAAGGGAAGAACAGGGGTTATTGTTAAAAGCACACCTTACTCCATCACCAAAACCCTTGCCGGGTAGCGTTGTGCGTAGCTGCGTATCATGCTTTTTATTACCTCGTTTTCGGGGTATTGGGTAAGGTGCGGTTTAAGGTAATCGGGCTTGGTAAAATTAAGGTTATTGGGTATAAGCCCCATGCCGTAAAACTTACCGCTTTCCACCAGTACGCAGGCGTTTTTTTTGTCAAAAGCCGCTTCCTCAAATATGGCATAAGTGCCCTGCTCTTTTTTCATGTATTCAAGGGCCGCTTCCACACGGGGGTTGTACACTTCGGGCAGGGGGTAAACAGCATCTGCCACCTGGGCTGATTTATCAAGAAAACACAGGGCCGGGTGCAACTCGTGCTCCTTTACCACTTTCCACAACATGCGGTGTGCATCCGTCATAAGGTTAAATGATACTACCGGTTCGTAATACTTTCGTTTTTTATCAATGGCAAGGCGGCGGTAACCCCGGCCATCCTCAAAAGCATAAATGCCGTATGCCTGTTCTGGCTTTTTTTGGCTGGTGTTGTAAATGGGCCACAGGCGTTTTATTTCAACACTTTCCAGTATACAGGCAGTAAGCTCGGTAGGGCATTCCTTATAACTAACTGAATGGATGGTGCGTAAAAACTCCTGTCGCTTTCTGCCTGTTTCAAGCCCTGTAAAATGGCTAACCACGCGGTTTTTAATGTTAATGGCTTTACCCACGTACACCACTTTGCCCTTACTATCGTGAAAATAATATACTCCCGGTACGTAGGGCAGGTTTTTTACCTGTTCGGCAGGCAGGTTGGGGGGCAGTATCTGTTCGCGGTTTTCTTTTTTAAGAAATTCCCTTATCATTTTTTCGCCGCCTTTCTCCAGTATGTTACCAAAAAGTATGGCGGTGGCATCGGCATCGCCGCCTGCCCGGTGGCGGTTTT
>CAZRDD010000558.1:0-3662 GCA_964598675.1 uncultured Parafilimonas sp. | reverse complement strand
CAGCAAAGCACTAATGGTTATAATATGTAACACTACCCAGTATATATGCAACCTTTTAGGTGTGCCTGCAGCCAGTAATAAAAATGTAAAAAAGAAAAGAAAAATGATAGGACCATCAATACCGGCATCAAAATAATAACTAACAATAAGCGCGAGGTAACTTAATATGCCGTTAATAATAATGTTGGTTTTATAAACAGCTTTAAAACGCGAGAAATAATAAAAAACCGCCTCAATAAAAAAAACAACGGTAACCAGTAAGCAAATAGGCCAATAACCCAGCGCGGCATTAATTATAAAAAAAACAACCTCAACCACCATGGCAATAAAACACATCAGGCTAAAAAGCCTGTTTTCCATGGTAAAAAGTTCGGTATCACCCAATATATTTTGCCAGGCTAAACTATTCTTTACGGTATTGCTAATATTTTTTTGCATGTACTAATATTGTAAACGAACAGCTGATACAATATTAATATTTTTTTGCAGATGTAATACCACAATTTAAAAAAATCAAAAAACAATAAATTTAGCTATCGCCGGGCCAACAGAAAGCCAGGCCATGCTAAAGGGCCATAATAAACAACATAACCACCGCTATGGATAATGCCACATAAAACAACCAAATGGCCCTGTTGAGGCCAAATGCCGGTTTCGACTTTTTGTTATCCATCGATTTAAGGGTATACGATGGTATAGGCACAAACAATCTGGCTAACCTGGGCGACCGTTTTACGCTTCTGTAAAAAATAACATTTTTTACAACAATGTTTATAAACAACAACACAAGCACAACGCCAATAAAAATAGTTAACAGGGGGTAGATGGCAAACGGATTTGTAAATTTTATAGCAAGTAATTGCATGGGTAAAAATTAGTGTTTTCAAGTCTTTATTTACGCAATAGGGTAATATGCTAAAGCCATTAAGTTTTTATTTAGCCTGCCGCATATTGATGCTCCACCAAATAGTTATAACTCTCTTTTATCGCTTCAAAAACATCGGTGGCAACAACATCCATTTCAATAACCATCCATTCAATATTACCCCTGGCAGCCGTTGCTATTGCTTCAATGTTTTGGGTACCTTTGCCCAATGCTACCATTGGCTCAGGCTTGTCAACCGGCAGGCTGTCTGTCCAGCGCGCCGGGCCATCTTTCATGTGCAAAAACCTCGCACGATTGCCAAGTTGTTTAATAATATCAGCAGGGTTATGGCCAGCTACCTTAACCCAATAGGTATCAATTTCAAAAAAAACGTCTTTATCAACACCTTCCAGCAGCCATTCATACACAAAACGGCCGCCCACTTTATTGCGGTACTCCCACCAATGGTTATGCAGGCCAAAGGTTAGCCCGTTTGCTTTTGCAAGCACTGCCGCATTGTTATAAATACCAATAAGCTCTTTGGTACCTTCAACTGTGCTGTAACGTTTATCTTCCGGCCAGCCATGCCATATAAAATGGCGGCAATTATATGCTTCGGCAGCCTCAAGCAGCGCAGCTTTCGTATCGGCCGTTGGTATATCTGCATGGCAGGAGCAAACGGTTAGCCCGGCATCGCGCAGGGCTTTTGCTGCCTGTTTTACGGTTATGCTTTTTGGCCAGAAAGCTGTTTCTACGTGCTTTATGCCCAGCGAGTTCAAACGCTGTAATGTTCCAGGCAAATCCTTTTCCAACGCATCCCTTACTGTATATAATTGTAATGCAATTTTTGGAAGATGTTTGGCAGCAACAGCAAAGCCTTTACCTGGCAGCAAAGCGGCAGCAACAGTAGCAGCACTGCCTAATTTTATAAAATTTCGGCGTGGCAAAATTTTCTCCATACGCACGGTGTTGTTTTCAGCCAGTTAATTTAGGTTACGGAATTATAAAAATAAAAATTATTTATTACCAGCAATGTCAATTATTCAAAAAAAAAGCGTAAATAGTTTCAAAACAGGGCTTTGGGCCTGTTTTTCATCAGGTTGTCCACAATTGTTGAAAAAAACAACACCCATGGTATCTTCCCCAAGCCACTACTTAAAAGCAACAGTACCCACCGGGCATCAAAATATTAAGCCTGCCCCTTTGCAGCTGTAAAATTATTCACCAACGGCAGGCCCTTAATATTACCTTTACAAAAAGGCAACCGTTAATATTTTATTACAAGGCAATACATGTTTGGAGTAACTATTTTAGGCAATAACTCTGCACTGCCTGCATACGACAGGCACCCCACAGCACAAGTGGTTACCCTTAACGAGCAGGTGTTTATGATAGACTGTGGGGAGGGTACCCAGATGCAGTTGAGCAAGTTCAAAATTAGGCGCAGCAGGATAAACCATGTATTTATATCGCACCTGCATGGCGACCATTATTTTGGCCTGCCCGGTTTTATTACCAGCCTGGGGCTGCTGGGCCGCGAGGCTGCACTGCACATTTATGCGCCCCAGCCATTGGAAAGCATTATAAGGCCCCTGCTGTACGTGGCCGATGCCAGGTTGCCCTACCAGCTTATATTTCACCCGCTTACGGAAGAAGGCATTATTTTGGATGATGAAAAATACAGCGTTGAATGTTTTAAAGTAATACACCGCATTGAATGCTGGGGCTTTTTGATAAGGGAGAAAAAGAAGCCACGGAAAATAAACAAAGAAACCATTACCAAATACGAGATACCCGCCCATTTTTATGAACGCCTTAAAGATGGCGAAGACTATATTACCCCCGCCGGGCGGCTTATTGAAAACAACCAGGTTACCATACCGGCTACCCCTGCCAAAAGTTATGCTTATTGTGCCGATACCCTTTACCACGAACCACTGGCCGCTAAAATTAAGGGCGTACACCTGGTTTACCACGAAACCACTTACCTTAAAAACCTTGCCGATAAGGCAAAGGAGCGCTTTCATTCCACCTCGGCACAGGCAGGCCAAATAGCACAATTGGCTGGTGCGGCACAATTATTAATTGGCCATTTTAGCAGTAAATACGAAATACTGGATGAATTTTTGGCCGAAACACAGGCGGTTTTTCCTAATACGCAACTGGCGCTGGAAGGGGTAACTTATTACGTTTAGACAGAAAACACCGGCAGCAGGTTGTAACTGTTATCACCTTTAAGCGCCCACCAGCATAACCTCGTAAATGGGGCTGAACAGGTACACCAGCCCTGTTTTAACTTCCTGGCAGCGGTAGCGTTTACGCAGCTTCTCACCTTTTTTAAAAATGCGGCCATCACTGGTTTTAAACAGGGCATCGGCAGGCAACTCTTCCACCAGGTGCATATTTTGTTTACGGGTATCGTATTTACGCAACACGCGCATAAGGCCCTCCTCGGCACAACTGCTGGCGGCAGGGTCGGCCATGGATTGCCGTAAGGCCCCATTTATATCCGGCGGAAATACGTTGTGCTGCACAAAGGTTGCCAGCAGGCTACTGTACAGTTGCTTCCACTCCTTACCGTGCGATAGTACCTTGTGGCCGTATTTTTCGTAGGTAAGCAGGTGTGCCAGCTCGTGTATAAGGGTAATTAAAAAACTGTATTTATTAAGGTTACCGTTTACGGTTATACGATGGTTTTTACCTGGTATGGCATTGCGGTAATCGCCCAGTATGCTTTTACGCTCTTTGGCAACGGTAAGGTGTACTTTGTAGTGGTTAAGGTACTCAACCACTTTAT
>CAZRDD010000557.1:0-3671 GCA_964598675.1 uncultured Parafilimonas sp. | reverse complement strand
GTCGGTATTAGACTGCACAATATCCGGCGCCGTCACGTACTGGCTGTTGTAGCGAAAGTTAAGGTTGGTGGTTATAGTAAGTTTAAAGGCGTTGTTGCCCTTTACATTGCGGGGGAAATAAATACACCGAAGCTCTATGGTGCCAAACACAAAGTTTTCGTTACGGGTGCGTATGCCCCCGCCAATGCCATAAAAAAAGCCGGAGGAAGAAAAATCGCGGTGCTCGGGGGTTAGTATACTGGCATCGCCCACGGCAAAAGGGGCAAATTTAAAACCAAACATTTTGTATTTTAAAAAGGAGAAAGTTTCGGAATACAGGCTTATGCGGCGTGTGCCCACCAGCGAATCGGCGTTAAAGGAGCGTAACCCAAAAACATTATTAATATTCAGGGGGTCTAACCCAACGCGGTTGTACATTTTAGTAAAACTAACATTTATGTACTGGCGTATTTTAATGTTGTTCCAAACCAATACTTTGCTAAAATAACCAGCCCCCAACAGTAACGATACATCCTGCAACTGGCCACCATTATAAAACGTACCGCTGCGTATATAATACTGCGTAAAAGCACCGTGGTTGTTAACGGTATAGCAATTGGCGTTTATGCCAAAATAGGGCCTGCTCATCTCCCGCTGCTTAAACCAGCCCCCTACCACGGCCAGGTTGTAACCGGTGGGTATATCCTCCGTGTTGCCAAAGCCGTATATATAATTGGTTTTAAAAAACACCTGCCTGAAAAACGTAACCTGTGCCAGCAGGGCCTGTTTATCATCAAACCTAAAATTATACCGCCCGTTTGTTTGCATAGGTGTTTGGGCAAAACGGGTATTAAAATAACGCAGGGCAATAAAGTGCTTATCTTTTAGCATCCTGTTCTGCTCGTACCTGTCTGCATCAAGGTTATAGCCTACCCAGGCATCCATTGTATGATAGCTGTACTGGTAAAACGATGGGCCGGGCCGGGCATAAGTATTGTTGTTTTTGTTGGCAGAAAGCAAAAACCCGCCTGCAAAATGCGCGTACTGCGATACCAGCGGCATTTGCAACGCGAGAAAAGCCGCCTGCTCATCGGGGGTATTGTCTTTAAGGTCGGGCGCAATGGTGGAGTACCCTATGGAGGCATTTACAAAACTGTGTGCCACATTATTTTTACTATACAATGCGGAGAAGCCTACATTGGGCGACCGGTTATTTTGAATAACCACCCCTGCAGCCACCTTTTGGCCCATGCCCAGTATATTTACATCGGCCACACCAAACTGGTAATCACCTGGGGTAAAATTGTTAATGGTACCTGTTAAACTAAACAAATCTTTGGTTACCACCACCAGGTCAACGGAATCCTGCTGGTTGGGTATTGCCCTTACCAGTATACGCGCATCCTGCATAAACTCCAGCGAGCGGTAATACCTTTCGTTATCGGCCACTTTATACGCATCAAGGGGGGTATTTTCGCGCAGCAGCAAATTATCGCGCAGCACCCACACCTGTGTTTTTTTATGAAGCTGGTTAAGCAGGTTGGTGCCAAAATAATCTATCTTGCCAGCGGTATCGGTAAAGTTTTGCTCAAAACCAAACTCGCGAAAAATTATACGCCGTATTATTTTACCCTGGTACGGCAAAAAAGGGTCCTCCCCTTTTGTTTTTATTACAACACTATCCCCGGGGTTACGTTTTATGGCATTTAAGGCAAACGCAAAAATATTGCTGCCAGCTTTATTGCCCTCGGCTGATGTATCAGCGGCTTTTTGCCCCAGCACCCTTTGGCAGGGCATTATTGCCCCCATAAAAAACACCGCGTAAATAATTGTTGCTGTTAAACGCATTAAATAAACAAAATAGTTATCCGTAATAATATGCCGTATTTAAACAAGTATTATACCCCGTTTATTATTTGGTATGACTGCTTTTAATAAGTGCGCGTGGCATACCAACATATATTTAACCAATTTTTTAACGATAAATAACGGCACAGGTTACACCCAAAATATAAAGCTTACTATATTTTTTTGCTTACCGTGTGGTTAATATACATATTTATTATCTTGTTGCATAAATATTACTGCATGCCTGCCATACATACAAACCTTAAAGTGCTTGGGTTATTTTTATTAACCGCCCTTTTTTACAGCCAAAGCCAGGCACAGTTTACCAAACACACGCTTACCAACGATTTTATTTCGGAAGGTTCGGCCACGGCAGATATAAACAGGGATGGCAAACCAGATATTGTTGCTGGCGCTTTTTGGTTTGAAGCCCCAAAATGGACAAAGCATGCCCTTGCCAAAGCTGATACTTTTAACCCTGCTACCGGCTACAGTAACAGCTTTTTAAACTTTGCAATGGATGTTAACCAGGATGGCTGGGTGGATATTATACGCATTGGCCTGCCGGGTGAGGAAGCGGTATGGTACGAAAACAATAAAAACAAACCGGGCCTTTGGAAGATGCGCATGATACAGCCCAACCTGGGCAACGAATCGCCCGCGATGGTTGATGTAGATGGAGATGGCAGGCCCGACCTGCTGGGCAACGACCCTGAAAACAAGGCGGTTATCTGGCTGAAATCGCCCTCAAAAAAAGGAGATACCAGTTGGACGAAATACATTATTGCCCAGGGGGAAGGTGTACCTGGCACGCATAAGTACACGCACGGGCTGGGCTTTGGGGATATGAACGGGGATGGACGGCCCGATGTGGTGATTACCAAGGGCTGGTGGGAAGCCCCTGCCGACCGTACCCAAACGGGCTGGGCGTTTCACCCAGCAGACCTGGGCGAAGAATGCTCGCAAATGTTTATTACCGATGTGGATGGCGATGGAGATGTTGATATTATAAGCGCCTCTGCCCACAACTATGGTATTTGGTGGCACGAGCAGGTAAAAGGCGCTGATGGCAGCAGCCAATGGATACACCACGAAATTTACAAGGATTTCTCCGAAACACATGCCCTTGCCATTGCCGACATAAACGGGGACGGCCTGCCCGACCTTATTACCGGCAAGCGTTATTTTGCCCACAACGGCGGCGACCCCGGCGGCAGGGATGCGGCAGTGCTGTATTGGTTTGAGCGTACACCCGGCAACACACCTGCCTGGGTTGCCCATAAAATTGATGATAACTCCGGCGTGGGCCTGCAGGTTTGGGTGCAGGATATGAACAAAGACGGGTTACCTGATATTATTGTTGGCAATAAGAAAGGGGTGTTCTTCTTTCAACAATACAAGTAACCCGGCCTGCTATAAATATAAACCCGGTTTATTTTCCATTAATCATGCGAGAAACTATGCCGCCGTATTTAGTAAGGTCTGCACGTATTACACCAGCAATATGCAGCACCATGTAGGCGTACAGGCCCCATTGTACAATGCTGTGTATTTGCTTGGCGGCACCATGTACAGGGTCAAGCCACTGCCAGTCTTCAAATGCAAGTACCAGGCCGGTTAAAGCCATCAGTATAAACAGGGCATAAAAAAACACGTAGCCATATTCAACCAAAACAAAATGCTTTTTCTCTTCCGATTGGGGGAAGCTGGCCGCTTTGCGTATGCGGGTTGCCAGGCGCTTTTCTTTACTCACAGCCACCTCAGCTATAATACGCCACAACACCAGTATACTTAGGCCAAAGCCAATGTATTTGTGCAGCATCCAAAATTTATCGCTGTACTCG